>JACQUK010000047.1 GCA_016210325.1 Chloroflexota bacterium | reverse complement strand
GCATCCCAAGAATAGCGATTCAAGCTGTAGGTCGGGTTTCCCAACCCGACCGTCCGCCGCGGGCAGGTTCATCCCGACGGGGGTCAATCGCTGCTTTCGGGTGCATACATCCCCTTGCGTTTTCCGTGGTGACCGTGTATAGTAATGACGCTGGCACCGTTAGGTCCCCCCGAGCGACGATACAGAACGCGCCCCCGGGCCCAGGTGACCTCAACAGGGCCAAGCACAAGAGAGGAGGTCACTGAGTGGCCTTTCAGGACAAGAACCTAGCGTGCGCCGAGTGTGGGAACCAGTTCGTCTTCACGGCATCCGAGCAGGAGTTCTTCGCTTCCAAGGGGTATACCAACGAACCGAAGCGATGCCCTTCCTGCCGGGAAGCGCGACGAGCTCGTGACGGTGGCAGCCGGACACAGCGGCAGTTTTACTCTGCTACCTGTGCCCGCTGCGGTGGGGTAGCACAGGTCCCCTTCCAGCCTCGGGGCGACAAGCCAGTCTATTGCTCTGACTGCTTTTCCCTGGTCAGGGCGCAGTCTGGCCCTAGCGGCGGCTCTGGCTACCGTTAGCTGAAGCACGTTAGACCGAACAACGAGGGTCCCGACTGCGGTCGGGACCCTCGTTGTTTTTATGCACTCCCGCTCCCCCCGCGATCAGAGTGCCCAGGCCGGCAGCAGCCAGAAGGCCCGCATAGCACCCCTGGGGCCGGCCCATCCCTTCCCCCGTCTTCGGGGGAAGGCCAGGAAGGGGGTCGCTCACCCTCCCGGACAGGAAAAGACCCCGGCCGCTCCGGGATGCAAATTGACACCCTACTGTCCCCACCAGTACAATAAGACGCCACAGCGAGGTGAGGAGAGCTTTGCAGCAACCGGGCACTGGCCTGACCCTGGCCGACGCGCTGGGCCTCTACCTTCAACAAGGCGAGACGGGCGCCCAGGCCGACTTGCAGCAAGAGTTGAGCAAGTTTGTCCGCTGGTGTGGCGGGTATCGCCTTGTGCAGCAGCTCACACCACCGGAAATGGAAGACTACGCCAGCACCATCGTGAACGCGGCGCCCGCCGACGCCGAGCGCCGTCTGCGGGTGGTGCGTGATTTCCTGGCCTTTCTCAAGAAGCAGAAGCTGCTCCAAGCCAACCTGGCGCCCCACGTCAAGGCAGCCCGCACGGCCCGGAAGGGGCGGGCCCCCGCCCGGGTCGCCAACGGCCAGGACTCCGCACCGGTCCTGCTGACGGCTCAAGGGGTCCGACAGGCACGGGAGGAGTTGGAGCGCCTGCACCAGGAACGCGTGCGCCTGGCTGAGGAGATCCGCCGGGCCGCGGCGGACAAGGATGTGCGCGAGAACGCCCCGCTGGAGGCGGCCCGGGAGCGCCTGGGGCAGGTGGCAGCGCGGGTCCGTCAGATTGAGGTGATGCTCAGCAGCGCCGTGGTGATCCCGGCGGGCACGGCGCAGGCGACAGACCGCCGTGTCCAGACCGGGAGCCGTGTTGAGCTTCGGGAGATGGCCTCGGGCAGGCAGTTCGTCTATACTCTGGTAGACCCCAGGGAGGCCAAACCCCTGGACGGCAGGATCTCCATTGAGTCACCAGCGGGCAAGGCCCTCCTGGACCGCCGAGAGGGTGAAGAGGTGGCAGTGACTGCCCCGCGGGGGGTCCTCCACTACTACATTCTCAAGATCGAGTAACAGCGTACCGTCACAGGGCCATGTTGCGGCACTGCCCCGACGTGTCGGGGCGGTGCCTGCTTTTGTGCAGGGCTGCGACTGTAGAGACGGAGGCGCCACATCAAGCGGAACTGGCTCTTCCTCGCCGTTGCCCTTCTGGTCCCCGTCCCCACCATTTTCCTTCGGCTTGCTGGGCTCGAGGCCCTTCGGGCCATTGGCCCCATCGATGCCCTGGCGGTGGCCCTTCGGGTTGACTCCGTCTCCCCGGAGATGGAGGCCCTCATCTTCGGCGCCGGCATCGTTGCGGCGGCCTTCCTCCTGACCTGGGCCGCCGAAGTCGCGGAGATGGACATCTCCCAGGCCCTGGCCCTGGCCTTCGTGGCCCTCATCACCGTGCTGCCAGAGTACGCCGTGGACCTGTATTTCTCGTGGCAGGCGGGCCAGGAGTTGCGTACCGGGGTCAGCCCTGACCAGATGCGGTACGTCCACTTCGCCACGGCCAACATGACCGGGGCCAACCGCCTGCTGGTAGGGCTGGGATGGCCGGTGGTGGCCTTCCTGTTCTGGTTCCGCAGCCGTCGCGCCGTCAGCCTGGAGCCGGGTATCCGCCTTGAGTTGCTGGCCCTGCTCCTCCCCACGCTCTATGCGTTCACCATCCCATTTAAAGGCAACATCGCGCTTTGGGACGGCGGACTCCTGGTGCTGGTGTTCGTGGTCTACCTGTGGCTGAGCAGCCATGCCGCCAAGGTTGAGCCAGAGCTCATCGGGCCACCCAAGCTGCTTGCCAAGTTTTCGCCGAGCAGGCGGCGCCTGACGGTGGTGGCCCTGTTCCTTTTCTCGGCAGGGGTCATCCTCTCGGCTGCGGAGCCTTTTGCCGAGGGGCTGCTGGCCGTGGGCAGGACGTTGCAGGTCAACGAGTTCATCATGGTGCAGTGGATAGCGCCCCTGGCCTCGGAGACCCCGGAGATGCTGGTGGCGGTCATCTTCACGATTCGAGGTCAGGCCACGGCGGCCATGACCGCGCTCATCTCTGCCAAGGTCAACCAGTGGAGCTTCTTGGTGGGGACTCTGCCCTTCGCCTTCAGCGTCAGCGCGGGGGCGCCGCATGGCCTGCCCCTGGACGCCCGTCAGGCGGAGGAGATCTGGCTCACTGCTGCCCAGTCGTTGCTGGCACTGGTGCTCCTGGCGAGGCTCCGGGTCGGTTGGCTCACTGGGGCCACCCTTTTCCTGCTGTGGGGGACGCAGCTTTTCCTCACCAGCGCTGTAGCCCGCTTCGTGTACATCATGCTCTATCTGGGGGTGGCTGCCTTCACCCTGGTGGCCGACCCCGGGCGCATCAAGCTCCTGGGGGGCATGTTCCCTGCCGCCGCCGCCACTATCCGCGGCAACTTCAAGGGTGGGGTCAAGGTGGGCGGCAAGTAGGGGATGTTCCGGGCGCGGGCATTAGCCCGAGCAGCCTTCGTGTCTCTCCACACCCGGCTGCTCCCCTGTCGTCCACTTCGTTGCGCACCCAAAAAGGCGCTCTCTCCCGATGCCATCGGGACTGCCCAGCCCACCCCATACCCACCGCCCTGATGAAGGTACGACTACATCCGGTCCACGCACCGAAGGGCATATGTTGGACAAGTATTGGGGGAGGAGTGACATAGCGTGGCACCGCTCTGGCCCATGAAGCCGACGAGACCTGGCCCTCTTGATTCTCCTTAGAGCGACAGGGGAGCCACGCGCTGGAGGACGTAGGCCAAAGCGAGAATGACGCCTACCAACATGTGGACCATCACAGTGGCAGCGTTGGCGGGTGTCAGCTTCAGGTAGTCGTCGTGGTGCGCTCGGGCGGTCCTGATGGCCTTCCATGCAATGGGGAGGGTGAGCAAAGCCAGGAGGGTGTACGGCGAGAGGACACCCCCTGCCACGCCACCCACCACCGCGGCGTAGGGGACAAACATCAGCAGCAGGTACACCAGCACGGCCCTGGCCCGCCCCAAGCGGACCACCAGGTTCCGCTTCCCCGCCCCCATGTCAGCACGGTAGTCCTGGAACTGGTTG
>JACQUK010000002.1 GCA_016210325.1 Chloroflexota bacterium | reverse complement strand
TTGGGGTTGTGTTGGGGGTTGGTGGGGCTGTCGGGGTGGGAGAGGAAAGGCATGCAGCGGCTAGGGCGGCTACCGCCAGGACTGCGAACGCCAACTTGACACGAATGGCGGTCTTGCTCAGCATACTTGTGTCCTTATTAAGTCCTCAATTATCGAGTATAGCGCTTTGCCGCCTGGCCCAGCCATCGCGCTCCACCATCGCTCCAGGGCCTTGCAGAAGTCCGCCCGCGCTTCTCCAACGCTCATTCTTCGACTAGACCCTTGTAGGGCAGGTTTCCGAACCTGCCCGTGCGGGCCGGTCGGGTTGGGAAACCCGACCTACAGATTGAATTGCTATTCTCGGGGGCGTACACCGAATTGACGCTGCTACAGCCCGGTGCTAGACTTCCTCGACCGAAAAGCTCGCACGCCGATTGGCCAATGGAGGACTGGGCGCATGACCAATCCCCAGAACGAGGGGAGCTGCAAGCGCGGCGGTCCGAGACCCGGGGGGGCCTCACTCCGGAGCCTTGCGCCATCGGCGTTCGGGCCGGTGGCCGTGGTGCTAGTTCCCAGCCAGGGGACTGCGTCGGGCACCCTCTCCGTAGCCTTGGCCCTGCTCATCACTATGCTGGTGTTTGGGGGAGCGGCGCTCCTGGCTCTGCTGATCGCCTGGTGGGGTGGGCCGGAAGGGCCCCCAAATGGGCCGGAGCAGACTGAGTAGCTACGTGGGTTGCCGCTCTAATTGGATGACAGGGCCACCGCCACATCCGGCGGTGGCCCTGTCATGGTGCGGTCAGGTGTCGAGGGGATAAGCGCTGTGTCTCCCCTTACTGGGGGCGGCGCGTCAGGCGCTGGCTGGTTGGCGGACCTTTTCTACCAGTTGGGCAAAGGTGTTCGGGTCATGGACCGCTAGCTCCGCCAGGTTCTTGCGGTCGATCTGGAGCCCTGCCTCGGCTAAGGAGTGGATGAAGCGGTTGTAGGTGATGCCCAAGGCACGGCATGCAGCATTGATGCGCAGGATCCAGAGGCGGCGCATATCCCGTTTGCGGGTGCGCCGGTGGTTGTAGGCGTACTGGCCGGCGTGCAGGACCGACTCGTGGGCGCGCCGGTATTGGCGGTGCCGAGTGGAGTAATGGCCTTTGGCCCCTTCAAGGACCTTAGCGTGTCGCTGGTGTTTGACAACTCCCCGCTTGATCCTGGTCACCGTTGGCTCCTGTCAAGGCGGAAATAAGGTGGAAAGCAGCGTGCCTACCCTGCCCCATAAGGCAGTAGTCGGCGGACACGCCGAACGTCAACGCTATTGACCAGCAGTTTCCGGCTGTACTGCCTCTTGGCGCTGGCGCGCTTGCTGCGCCGCAGGTGGCTCGACTCCCCCTTGCGGCGCATGAGCAGGCCCGTTCCCGACTCCGTGAAGCGGGCCTGCGTCGCCTTGTGAGTCTTGAGCTTGTACTGTTTCTGTTTCTTGGCCAGGGGTTGGCTCCTCTCGGGGCTTGGCAGCCCTGGGTTCCTTTGGGGCCGCGGGAGCGACAATCACACTGAGGTTGCGTCCCTCCAGGTGGGGCGCAACCTCAAGCTTTCCCTCTTCTTTGACCGCTTCTGTGACCGTGCGCAAGAGCTGGATACCCAGCTCGGGGTGGGCTATCTCCCTCCCTCGGAACACCACCGTCAGCTTGACCTTGTTGCCATCGTGCAGCAAGTCAACGATCCTACGGGTCTTGGCCAAGCGGTCGTGGTCCGCGATACGAGTGCGGAACCTGATCTCCCGAGTATCAGTGCTCTTCTGACTCTTGCGGGCCTCGCGTTCCTTCTTGGTTTGTAAGTAGCGGAACCTGCCGTAGTCCATCAGCCTACAGACAGGCGGCACTGCCTGCGGGGCCACCTCCACTAGGTCGAGACCCCTCTCGCGTGCCATCTGGAGGGCCTGCCATAGGGGTAGGATGCCCTGTTGCTCGCCCTCGTCTGTAATGACTCGGACCTCGCGGGTCCGGATCTGCTCATTTACGCGGTAATCCCTAGCTATGCCGCTTCACCCCTCTACTCGGCTTTCAGTGCCATGTACTATACCATACCCATGCTGCACCGTAAAGGGCAACCCCCCGGGTCCAGTGCTATCGGGCACTTCCTGGGCCGGCGCGCGGGGCTGTGCTCAACGCTTCGACGTTTTGAGGGCCTCAGCCGAAGTGGAGGGCGACGTGGAGCTTGGGCGCTCACGATGTGCTGCGCCAGTTAAGCCGCCGATGGACGCCAGGCGACGCCGAGCACAGAATGGTCCCAGGCCTGCCACCACCCGCTGCGGCAGCGTGGGGTCGGCGAAGGTGGCCGTGCCGATCTGCACCGCCGTGGCCCCCGCTGCCATCAACTCCAGGGCATCCTGGAGGCAGGAGATGCCTCCCACACCCACGATGGGTAGAGACAGCTCGCGGTAGGCCTTGAAGACCATGGCCAGGGCGATGGCCCTGATGGCAGGCCCGGAAATCCCCCCTGTAGCGCCGGGCAAGACCGGCTGGAGCCGCTCCGGGTCCAGGGCCATGCCGACCACGGTGTTGATAAGGGTCACGGCGTCGGCACCGGCTCCTTCGGCAGCACGGGCCACCGCCACGATGTCGGTGACATTGGGTGTAAGCTTGACCAGGACAGGCAGCGAAGTGCTGGCCTTGACGCGGGCAGCCGCCTGGGCCGCCAGGGAGGGCACCTGTCCAAAGTCCAGGCCGCCGGCCACGTTTGGGCAGCTTAGGTTGAGTTCCAGTGCCGCTACCCCCGGAGTGCCCTCAGCTACTTGGGCGAGTTGGCCGAACTCCTCAGGGCTTTCGCCCGCCAAGCTCAGGATGACGGGGACCTGCCAGGCTGCCCAGATGGGGGCCTTCTCCTTCAGGACTGCTTCGATACCAGGGTTTTGCAGGCCAATGGAGTTCAGAAGCCAGCCCTGGCCCTGGGCTACGCGAGGCAGTGGGTTCCCCTTCCGTGGCTTCAGGGTAGTGGTCTTGGCGACAACGGCCCCCAGTGCCTGGAAGTCCACATTGGATGACAGCCCAGCGCCGTAGCCGTCCAGGCCAAAGGTGCCAGCAGCCCACAGGACTGGGTTCCGCAGCAGGAGGCCCTTGCTGTGGTGCGGCGCTAGCTGGACAGCCAGGGTGGGTGAAGCCGTCATCGCGAGCCCTCGGTGCTATTGTGGCATGGCCCCACTTGCCTTACAAGCTGCCCAAACGGAAAGGGGGCGGCACCGCAGTGCCGCCCCCTTTCTCCAAAACGCACAGGGTTTACGGCTTTGGCCTGTTCCCCTCCCAGGCGCTGAAGTTGGACTTCTGCTTTGGTGGGGCATCAGGAATACCAGTAGCGATGAGGGTGATGCGTACCTTGTCGCCGATGTTGGAATCGGTAGTCATGCCGAAGAAAATGGTGGCGTCGGGGTCCACCCTGGAAGCGATGAACTCGCCGGTAGTGTTCACCTCGCCCAGGGTGAGCCGAGGTCCTCCCTCGACCATGAAGAGCACCCCCTTGGCGCCGTCAATGGAGATGTCCAGGAGCGGGTTGGCTACAGCCTGGCGTGCTGCCTCCACGGCGCTGCCGGGCCCCTGGCCCTCGCCAATGGCCATGAGGGCGTGGCCGGGCATCTTCATGATGGTCCGCACATCGGCCAGGTCCACATTGATCTCGCCCGGAACGTTGACCAACTGCGCAACAGAGAGTACGCCCAGCATGACGGCCTCATCGGCCATGCGCAGGGCCTCTTCCATGGGCACATCGTGCTTGAAGAGCTTCAAGAGGCGCTCGTTGTGGATAACGATCAGGTTGTCTACCTTGCCAACCAGCTTGGCAATGCCCGAGTGGGCCGTTTCCAGACGTCGGGAGCCCTCAAACGAGAAGGGTGTGGTGACCACGCCCACCACCAGGGCGCCCGCTTGCTTGGCAAGCTCAGCGGCAACCGGTGCGGCCCCGGTGCCCGTGCCGCCTCCCATGCCCGCGGTGAGGAAGACCAGGTCCGAGCGGCCGAGCGCCTTCTTCATGGCGGTGCGGCCCGAGTCCGCTGCCTGCTCGCCTACCGCTGGGGCGCCACCTGCGCCTAGGCCGCGGGTGAGCTGGTCGCCGATCTGGATGACCTGGGCCCCTTCAACCTTGTCGAGGGACTTGACGTCGGTGTTGACACAGATGTAGTGGACGCCGGGGACGGGCTTGCTCTTGACCATCCGCATGACGGCGTTGCAACCACCACCACCGACGCCGATGACGCTAATTGTCGCGGGGGCTTCTTTGTAGTGGGGACGATGAGGGGAACGAGCGACGGTCTCGACCATATCTACCATCCTCCTGGCCCCGACCCCAGTCGGGGGCATTCATAGTGTCACCACTGTACCGGTACTTCGACGATGTTGTCAAGTAGTTTTAGGTGTTGTTTGAGAAAGGTATTAGCTGCTTTTTTGCGCCCGTTTGCCGTCCCCCAGCGGAGAGGGTCGGTCGTTGCAGGCCTATGTGGGCGTGCTGGAGGGCCGCGAGATTCTCTGTGCCAGCCTGGGCCAAGCCAGGCCTATCGCCGCCAGCACGAGCCCCAGCACCAGGAACAAGATGGCCTGGGCCCTGATCCCGGCCAGAAAGTCCTGGACCAGGGTCCTGGCTACTGCAATGCCCTTCGCTGCTGCCAGCAGTTGGGCCCGGTCTGCGGTGTCCCTGGCGTTCGCCAGGGCGCTTTCTAGAGCTGGCCCCACCGCAGCGCTGTACACAACGGCGCTGGCGACGATGACGATGAGCGAGGCAACCACCAGCGGCGCCGCAGCCCACAGAAGCCTGCCCCGCACCCCCCGCCCGCCCAGGAGGCCAATGATGGCCAGAACAGCAATCCCTATCAGGTAGGGAAGGAAGGCGAGCCGCCCGACCAGCCCTAGCCAGCGCCGGGCGTTGTCCAGGGACTGGAGGGTGGCCTGTCCACCGTCCTGGCGCTCCAGGTCCTTGCGCAGGTCGGCGTCGGTATAGCGCCATCCATCGCGGATTGCCGTGCGTACCTTGTCAACGGTAGCAGCGGTGTCAGCATTCTTGGCCAGGACTCGCTGGAGGTCGGTATCCGTGTAGACCCAGCCCTCCCGCACCGTCTTGCGGAAGCTGTCCAGCCGCTCCCTGTCCTTGGTGCTCAGGCGGGAAAGCAGGTCCGAGAGGGAAAGGTTCCACTGACCGGGAAGCAAGGCCACGATTCCCTGCTCCACCCCGGCGGCAACATCCATGCCCAGGGTGCGCTTGGCCTCTTCGTAGGAGTAGCCCTGTGGCCGGCAGTCCGGCAGCCTGCCGGTGGCGGCGCCTGCGGTCTTAGCCAGGAACTCGGGGAGGCTGCACTGGGGCAAGGCATCGAACAGGGCCCGGAGCTTCCCGTCAACCAGGCCCGCCAGGGCCTGCTTTATCTGGGGCTTCCGCTCATCCAGGGGAAGGGTAATCGTAAAGCTAGCTGTCTCCCCTTTCAGGTAGGGCACCGCCTGGTCCAGCAGACGTTCGCCCTGCTCTTGGAGCCACTGAGGCGGCAACGCCTGCTGTGCCAGCGTCCCGATTTCGTCTTTTGTGACGGTGACCCCAAGTGGCAGGTTGACCGCCTGCCCAACGTTGTCCTCCACCAGCTTCGAAACCACAGCGTCGAAGATGTGGCGATAGGCGTCGGTCTCTCTCAAGAGGTCCTTGATGGCAGCCGCTCCTGGCTCCACCCGGTCGGCCACGTGCACCGTTATCTTGAAGCTGTCTTGCTTCCCCTCGAAGTAGGGGACAACGGCGTCCAGAGCACCCTCGGCCTGCGACTGGAGCCAGTCCGGAGGCACGATCCGCTGGAGCGCCTTGGAAAGCTGGCTGCCGTTGACGGTGAGGCCAAAAGGCAAGTTGCCGAAGTTGCGGAGCTGACGGTCCAGCTCTGTGACGAACTCCGGGCTGGACACAAAGGTGTAGGCGCCGGTCTGCCGGAGCGTTCGTTTGACAACCGGCACTGCCGCATCAACCCGGTCTGAGAGGGGTACCACGATGGCGAAGTGGTCTGCTCGGCCTGTGAAGTAGGGCCAGGCCTGGTCTATGGCACCCTCTACTTGCTGCTCAAGCCATGACGGAGGGGCGACCTCTTTGGCCGCCGCCAAGGCATCTTGGGGGGTGATCTGTTTGCCAAGGAGAGCCTTGGGAAGCCCCTCGAGGTCCTGGCCGAAGGTCTCTGGGAGGGCGGCCGGAAGGTATTCGTCATAGGCGAAGGTGAAAACGTCGGCTTTCCGCAGCTCGTCCTTGACGAAGGAGGGGTCAAGGAGCGTGGCATTGACCCTGAGAGCGACCAGCACCAGGGGGAACAGCAGGACGAAGCCGATGGCAAGGAGGACTGCCAGGGACCTCCTCAGCCATATCATTGCTGTGACTCCTCCGCTTTCCAGTCCTGGCGGGGTCGGCTAGGGGGCCTGGTGGCCTCCGTCTGCAAGGCCGCCCACGCATGATAGACGCATTTCCCCTCGAAGACAATGGGCAAGGGCCTAGCTCGCTACGAGGTTACAGAGGTGACCGCCGGACCCTGGGGGATGCGCCGCCTTTGCCAGCGCCATCGCCCAATTACGCCGGTTGATGCAGGGGAGACGCTCCCTGGAGCCGTGATGGACCGAGCAATGAGGGCCAGGCGCCCACCACGCCCAGGGGTGTTTTGTGTAAACTATCTCCCGCGACGATTTCGCGGGTGGCGGACTGGCCACCGGTCAAGAGAGAAAAGGATGCGGGCGGATGGATCCCTGGTGCTGATGTGATCGGTCATTCCCGTGGGCTGAGCGGTCTGAAACTCAGGCCTGGGCGAGTCTTCTACGGCTGGTGGCTGGCCCTGGCCGGTGCTACAGTGCTGGCCCTGAACACCGCGGTGTTCGGCACCGGCTTCGGGGCATTCTTCCTTCACCTGGCGCGTGACCTGGGCACCACCCGCGGCGTGCTTTCTGGCGCCTTTGCCGCCATGCGGATGGAGGGAGGCCTGCTTGGCCCCCTGGAAGGGTACTTAATAGACAGGCTGGGCCCCCGTCGCATCATGATGGTGGGCTACCTGCTCTTTGGCGGAGGCTTCATCGCCATCAGCATGGTCCACTCCGTAGTGCAGTTCTATGCTGCGTTCCTGGTGACTGCCCTCGGGGCCAGCCTGTCGGGGTTCTTCGCGGTCACCACGGTTACTATCAACTGGTTCGTGCGCAAGCGGGGCCAAGCCCTGGCCTTGGTGATGGCCGGTGCCAGCCTGGGTGGGCTCCTGGTGCCCGTGGTGGCCTGGTCCATTGGCCGGTTTGGCTGGCGGCCCACCGCCGTGGGGATTGGGATATTCCTGTGGCTGGTGGGCTTCCCGCTGGCCTCACGGATGCACCATCGCCCGGAGGACCGCGGGCTGCTGCCGGACGGTGCCGCTGCAAAAGCAGGGACGACGGCCAAGGTGGCCGATGCAGTTGCGGTGCAGCAGCGGTACGTTCCTGCTGGCTCGGACCTGACCCCTAGGCAGGCGCTACGGACTTCCGCCTTCTGGTTGTTGGCCGCAGCCCATGGCCTGGGCCTCACCGGGTGGGCAGCCATGTCGGTCCACCAGATCCCCGCGCTGGTGGACTCAGGGCTCTCGGAGACGGTGGCCGCGACCATGGTTGGCCTCAGCATGGGGGCAACCGTCGTGGGCCGTCTTATGGGAGGCGCCCTTGGAGACCGGTTTGGGACCAAGCGGGTCCTTCTAGGGGCCTACCTTTTTCAGGCAACGGGCATCATCGCGCTGGCCTTTGCCAGCACCATATGGCACGGTGCTGCCTTCGCGCTGCTCTTTGGACTCGGGTCCGGCAGCCGGGGCACCCTGCTGGTCTCCCTCCGTGGCGCGCTCTTTGGGCGCCGGTCCTACGCGACCATCAGTGGCATGATGGAGCCCCTCCTGTCCGCTGGGTCCATCACCAGCCCCCTGTTCGCCGGCTTCCTCTACGATGCCCAACAAAGCTACCGCTTTGCCCTGGTGGTCATAGCGGCGGTCAGCCTGTCGGGATTTCTGTTCTTGCTGGGGGTGCGAATGCCGCGCAGGATAGCTGAAAGCGCCCGCAGCGTGGGCTAGCGCCCCGCCAGAAGAGGCACCGCGCTCAG
The DNA here is from genome assembly GCA_016210325.1 of Chloroflexota bacterium. Classification (GTDB taxonomy): domain Bacteria; phylum Chloroflexota; class Dehalococcoidia; order Lucifugimonadales; family HRBIN23; genus JACQUK01. The sequence goes on along the minus strand of JACQUK010000002.1, from coordinate 14,167 downwards.
GACTGTGGCCTGGCTGCTCTATCTGCGCTCGAAGATGGCGGCGACGCCCTGACCGCCCCCGGCGCACATGGTCTCCATGCCGTAGCGGGCATCACGCCGCTTCATCTCGTAGAGCAGGGTGGCCAGGATGCGCGCGCCGGTGCACGCGATGGGGTGCCCCAGCGATATCCCAGAGCCGTTGACGTTCAGAATGTCCATGGTGGGCAGCTTCCACTCCCGCAACACTGCCAGGACCTGGGCGGCGAAGGCCTCGTTGAGCTCGATGACGTCCATGTCCTGGAAGGAGAGGCCGGTCCTCTCAAAGAGCTTCTTTGCCGCCGGCACTGGGCCAATGCCCATGTAGGCCGGGTGGACTCCGACGGCAGCCCATCCCACCAGGTAGGCCATAGGCTCCAGCCCCAGTTCGTCCAGCTTCTCGGCGGCCACCACCAGACAGGCTGCTGCACCGTCGTTCTGGCTACTGGCGTTACCGGCGGTGACGGTACCGCCCTTCAGAACGGGCTGAAGGCGGGCCATGGCCTCCAGCGACGTATCGGACCGCGGCCCTTCGTCCTGCGAGAAGAGGACCGGCGGTCCCTTCCGCTGTGGGACCGGCACGGGGACGATCTGTTCGGCGAACTTCCCCTCCTTGGTGGCAGCCACCGCGCACTGGTGGCTGCGCAGCGCGTAGGCATCCTGCTCTTCCCGGGGGATCTCGTACTGCTTGGCCAGGTTCTCCGCGGTCTCGATCATGCCCCCAGGTATGGGGCCGAAGCGCTCGTCAGGGGACAGGGTAACCCGGGCCCGCCAGAGCCGGTCGTGCAGTGTCATGGAGCCCATGCGTGCACCCCAGCGCATTCCGGTCACATAGTGCTCGGCGTTGCTCATGCTCTCCACGCCGCCGGCGATGACCACGTCGGCATTCCCGGTCTGGACCAGCATGGCGGCGTTCAGGATGGCCTGGAGGCCCGAGGCGCAGCGCCGGTCCAGTTGGTAGCCGGGCACCTCGATGGGGAGGCCGGCCTTCAGAGCGCACAGCCGGCCCAGAGCGGGGGTCTCGCCGTTGGGGTAACCGTGCCCCAGGACCACATCATCTACCCTGGCGGGGTCCAGCTTGGTGCGGTGCAAGACCTCTTTGATGACCAGGGCGCCCAGGTCCTGCGCAGGGATGTCTCTCAGGCTGCCTCCGAAGCTGCCTACGGGGGTCCGGACAGGGGAAACGATGGCGACTTCTCGCATGAGGGCTACCTCCTGAAGGTGCTACTGCGGAGACCAGTTCCAGGCGATGCTGGCACGCTGGTGCTTCCATTACCGTTTTGCTGATGGTCGGGGCGGGCGGGATCGAACCGCCGACCTCCTGGTCCCAAACCAGGCGCCCTACCGCTGGGCCACGCCCCGGAGATACCAAAACAAAGCGCCCCTGGCGCGACTCGAACGCGCGGCAACCGACTCCGGAGGCCGGTGCTCTATCCAACTGAGCTACAGGGGCACATCACAGGTGGTAGCTTCCAGGCACTACTATATCAGGGGCCTGACCCGACCACAAGTAGCCCAATCAGCCCAAGAAAAGCGATTCAATCTGTAGGTCGTCCCGATGGGTCGGGACAACCCGACCGTCGCGGCTGGGCAGGTTCGTCCCGACGTGTCGGGATGCCCTACGGAGGTCAATCGCTATTCTCGGGATCAGCGCCTTGTAGCCTACTGGTGAGCGCCGGGGGTCTCCTGCGCTTGGGGCGTTGGCCCCCGGCGTCGTGTTCCAACGCCGCCCCGCCGAAAGAGTGGGACCAGCAGGACTGGTGCTAGCACCGTGGTCACCAGCGTCATCATGATGGCGACGCCGAAGATCTCCGTTGATATGGCGTTGCGGGCCAGCGCCACGCCAGCGACGATGAGGGCTACCTCGCCCCGGGGCAACATGCCGATGCCTATCCGCGCCGCCCCGCGCAAGTTAAAGCCACTGACCAGCGCTGGCAGGCCACAGCCGAATACCTTCCCCACAATGGCGAGCAGGCTTATCACTGCTCCAAACACCAAAGCGTTCTGCATGGCGCTGATGTTCACCAGCATCCCCATGCCCACGAAAAACACGGGCACCAGGGCGTTGTACACGCCCAGCAGTGGGGCCTCAAGCCTTTTGGCCAGGTCTGTTTGGGACAGGGCCAGGCCGATAGAGTAGGCCCCGATGATCATGGCCAGGCCCACGGACTCTGCCAACCACGCCGCCAGGAAGGCCAGCGCCAGCACCAGGGCCAGGGTGCCTCCAGGTACCCGGAACCCGCTGAGGAGGCGGGCAATGCGAGGGGCCAGAAGGATGCCCAGGCCAGTGAGGGCCACCCAAAAGCCGATAGCTTTGGCTGCGATGAACCCGACCTCGCCGGCCGAGACGTGGCCGGTGGCGGCAATGCCAACCACAACGGTGAGGACCAGAATGCCCAGCACATCATCCACAACGGCTGCACCAAGGACAGTGACGCCCTCGGGGGAGTTGAGCTGGTGAAGGTCGCTAAGCACCCGTGCAGTGATGCCTACGGAGGTAGCCGTCAGAACGGCCCCGACGAAGAGGGCGTGGGGGTCCGCCAGCCCCTGGGGGGCGAAGCCGAAAGCGACCGTGGCCGCTGCCCCAAAGGCGAAGGGAAGGATGACCCCGCCTGTGGCAACAACGGATGCTGGACCAACGAAGCGGAGGAACTGCTTGAGGTCCGTCTCTAGCCCAGCGACGAAGAGGAGCACCACGGCGCCGACCTGGCCCAGGGCATAAAGCTCCTGGGGGACTGCTGCCACGGGGTTTGCCTCTGGGTTGGTAGGACGAGGGAACAGTGGGTCCAGGGGCCCCAGGGCCAGCCCGCCCAAGGCGTAGGGGCCGATGACTACCCCTGCCACCAGCTCACCCAGGACGGCCGGTACCCGAAGGTACCGCTCGCAGACTTCACCTGCTAGTTTGGCGGCAACCAGGACGACCGCGAGTTGCAGCACCAAACGTGCTATGACATGGGCGATGTCTTCTTCCAACTGCGCTCCTCTAGTCCAGCAGGCCAGGGCTCACAGCACAGTGCCAGCAGAGAGTGATCGCTCTGGGTAATTCCTGTGGTACTCTGCTCCCTCGCTCCGCGCCAGGCGCCGCCAGGAAACGCCTAGCCCATGAATGTCCAGGGGGAGATTGTACCCATGGAGGCTGGAACAAACAAGCCGCGATTCTCGTTAGAGAAGGTGAACTTGCGAAAGCCGTTGCAGCCCTTGACATTTGCTAGGAGCGACACCTAAGATAGCGGGGTGCATCCGGCAGGCTGTGTGGTGGTGCTTGGGGGCCGACCTGACCCGTGCCAACTTTTTATGCCCGAAATACGAAAGGGGGTTCGATGAAGGGTTTCCCAAGCGCAAGGATCCTCGGTATTCTCTTGCTCTTCACGATCATCGGTCTTCTCTTCGTTGCTGCATGCCAAGGCCCAGTGGGACCCGGAGGCCAGACAGGGGCCAAGGGTGATGCCGGCCCTCAGGGAGTCCAGGGGGAACGAGGCCCTGCAGGTGCCAAGGGCGACACTGGTGCACAGGGAGTCCAGGGGCAACAGGGCGTCGCGGGCGCCAAGGGTGATAAGGGCGACAAGGGCGACCCCGGCCCCAAGGGTGACCCCGGCCCTGCTGCGCCGCAGCCTGGGGTGGCTATCGTCCTAGCGCAGAGCGCCGTTCCGACCAACGTGGGGATCACGGTCCTGGGGTCTGGCTTCGCCCCCAATGAGGCGGTAGCTGTTTACCTGGTGAACACACCTCTAAGCGTGGTTGTCGCGGGCGGCAAGGCAAACGCGGTTGGTGCCTTCAAGTTCCAGGGCGAGCCCCGGATCACGGCCAACATGGGGCCCGGCATCTGGACGGTGAAGGCTATGGGAGACAAAGGCTCTCTAGCCACCGTACCGGTGGAGATCTGCGCGGCCAGCGACACTGGCAAGTGCGCCTCAAGCTAATGGGGTAGCCTGGGGTCCGGAGTAGGCTTCCGGGCCTGGGCTGGTATTGAGCAAGAAAACAGCCCCGATGGTCATCGGGGCTGTTTTCTACGTCTGCCCTACCGAGGGTACTTTGCTTTCTGGCGCAGCCGAAGGGAGGGTCAGGACTCGCTGACCGCATTGGGAATGTGCAGGACTCTGGAGACCCGCCCCTGGTGGGCAAACACGGCCAGCAGGTCAATGCGCCAGTGGGTATTGAGGCCCCGCTCCTGGAGGTAGTGCTGGGCGGCAGCCACCAGGTGCTGGCGCTTGGCTGCGGTGACTGACTCCTGGGGAGTGCCGAAGGTCTTACTCTGGCGCGTCCGCACCTCTACGAAGACCAGGGTATCACCATCTTGGGCCACGATGTCCACCTCTCCCCAGGGGCAGCGATAGTTGCGCTCCACCACCTGCCATCCATGTGCAACGAGATAGGAGCAGGCCGCCGCCTCCCCGGCCTTTCCTAGGCTTTGGTTACTGCCCGACATCGTTGCCGTCCAGGAAGGCCCGCACCGGGCCGAAGCTACGTCGGTGGATGGGCGAAGGGCCCAGGCAGGCAAGCTGGCGGAGGTGCTCCGGCGTGGGGTAGCCCTTGTGGGCGGCAAGACCGTAGCCAGGGTACTGCCCATCAAGCTCGGCCATGAGGCGGTCCCGCGCCACCTTGGCCACCACCGAGGCTGCGGCGATGGAGCAGCACAGGGCGTCGCCGTGCACCAGGGCCTCGCACGGCAGGCCGGCCTCAGGCAGTCGTAGGGCGTCCACCAGCAGGGAGTCTGGCCCAGGGGCCAGTTGGTCCAGGGCCCGCAGCATTGCCGCGCGGGTGGCGCCGACGATGCCCAGCGTGTCAATCTCCTCGACTGATGCTGCACCGACGCCGAAAGCCAGGGCTGCCCTCCGGATCAGCGGGTCCAAGGCCTCCCGCTGCCGTGGCGATAGCATCTTGCTGTCCCTGAGGCCGGCTACCCACGGGGCCTTGTAGTGGGGTGGCAGCACCACCGCGGCAGCCATGACCGGGCCGGCCAGGGGGCCCCGGCCTACCTCGTCAATGCCTGCCACGCGCCCGAACCCTCGGCGCCAAAGGGCCCGTTCGTGGCGCCATGTGGGCCGTATCCGACGGATGTGGACTCGCGGCACCTTGTCTCCTCTAAGCACACGCCCAGCTCTTGGCTGACAAGACACGTGCCGGGGTACTCGCGCTGGGCCTGCTGTAGCACGAGTGCACTTTATACAAGGCCAACGGTGCTTGGCAAGAGGGTCCGAGCGGATAGCCTTCCAGCCGTGCAGAAGCTGCTACACAATCGCAGCGGCATGGGTCAGACGGAAGCCGGGGCTCTGCACGCTGCTAGTGCCCTCGATGAAACCGCCGCCCAGGACCTCGTCACCCTGGTAGAAGACGACCGCTTGGCCGGGGGTGATGGCCCGCTGCGGCGTGTGGAAGTGTACCTCGGCGGCGCCATCGTGGGGCACCACCGTGGCGGGCGCCTCGGCGGCCTTGTAGCGGACCTTCACCGCCACCTCTATTGGAGAGGCCGGCGGCATGCCGGAAATCCAGTTGACGCGGGAGGCCAACAAGTCTGACCGGTAGAGGGCCTCTTCGGGGCCCACCACCACGCGGTGCGTCTCCAGCTCAATAGCCACCACGTAGAGGGGCTGGCCGTTAGCAATGCCCAAGCCGCGTCGCTGCCCAACCGTAAAGGACTCGATGCCTGGGTGGCGCCCAAGAACGCCGCCTTCCACGTCCACAATCTCGCCGGGGTGAGGCTGGCAGCGCTCCTGAAGGAACTGGCGATAGTCGCTGCTCAGCACGAAGCATATCTCCTGGCTGTCCGGCTTGGCCGCCACGGGGAGGCCAGCCTCAGCCGCCAGCCTCCGCACGTCATCCTTGGCGTAGTCGCCAATGGGGAGGAGCGTCCGCTGGAGTTGGCCCTGGGTCAGGCCGAAAAGCACATAGGACTGGTCCTTACGTGGGTCCCGCGCGCGTAGCAGCGCCATGCTGCTGTCCGGCCCAGGAGCAACACGGGCATAGTGGCCTGTGGCAATGCAGTCGGCCCCCAGTTGGAGGGCGCGGCGGAGTAGGAAGTCAAACTTGACGCGGTCGTTGCAGGCGATGCAGGGGTGGGGAGTCCGGCCGCGTCGGTACTCGTCCACAAAGTACTCCACCACGTGGGAGCGGAAGTCCTGCTCAGCGTTCAGCACGTAATGTGGGATGCCCAGCACTTGGCACACCCGGCGGGCGTCGTCAACATCCTCCACCGAGCAGCAGCGCTTCTGATGGTCAGGCACCTGGGAGCGCTCCACGGTCCACAGGCGCAGCGTGATGCCGATGACGTCGTACCCCTCGCGGCGGAGGAGCAACGCCGCCACCGAGGAGTCCACTCCTCCGCTCATGGCAACGACAACCCGTTTCCTGGACATAACTAGCTGGTCCTCATGCGCCCTTCACCCCGTACAGTGGAGAGGGAGGCTGATGGTGAAAGGCTTTGCTCGTTCACGGCTGGACATCTTTGGGGAAGCCTCTCACAAGAACGATACCACGGGCGGACCAAGGCCGACAACGATGGCGGTCCAGCCAGGTTGTTCAACAGCCAACGAGGCCGCTGGCAGAGGCCGTTGACCCTGGCTAAGCCGCACCCTATAATCCAAAGGCGGGAGGCCTATGGCGGAGACCGTCCAGATTGCGCGAAAAGCAGTCGAAGTAGCTGCCGACAAGCAGGCCAGCGACATCTTGTTGCTGGACCTGCGTGGGCTGGTGGACTTCACTGATTACTTCGTCATCCTGACGGCGGACAACCCACGGCAACTCGCGACCCTGGCCGATGAGTTGGAGGGGCAGCTAGAGCAGGCCGGTGGGCGGCGCCACCACCGCGAGGGGGAGCCGGACTGCGGATGGATTGTGCTGGACTTCGGCGACCTGGTGCTCCACCTCTTCTCCACCGAGCAGCGCCAGTACTACCAGTTGGAGCGCATCTGGAACCGGGCGGTGCCCCTGCTCAGGGTTCAGTGATCCAGGGCTCTACGGACCGCGGCCAGTCCACGATCTCCTTCTGGCTGAAGAACAGCGCTACCTCGCGTTCCGCCGCCTCGGGTGAGTCGGAGCCGTGGACCAGGTTCCGCCCGATGTCCAGCCCGTAGTCGCCCCGAAGGGTGCCCGGCGCTGACTTCAGCGGGTCTGTTGCCCCCATGAGCTGTCGCACCACCTCTACCGCTCCCTTCCCCTGCCAGACCATCGCCACCACTGGGCTGGAGGTGATGAACTGGACCAGCCCCGGGAAGAAGGCCTTGCCCTCGTGGGCAGCGTAGTGCCGCCGTGCCAGCGCGGTATCTATCAAGATAAGCTTCATCGCCACGGGCTTGAGGCCCCGCTGCTCCAGGCGGGAGATGATGGCCCCCATCAGCCCCCTTTGCAGTCCATCGGGCTTCACCAGCACCAGCGTCCGTTGTTCCTTTGCGGGCATTCTCTTCTACCTCAACTCAATGTACGTTGTGTCTCTTACTGCTTTGCCTGCTGGCCTGTCCAAGCTTGGGGTCAGCCGCTCCGGGGCGGGGTGATGCTGGGGCGGCGCAGGTACAGCGGCTGGAGCGTCGCAGGGTCATCGGCCCCGCCGGCGAGGCGCTGGAAACCCAAACGAGTCAGGGCCACCGGCCTTCTGGTGGGTGGCGGCGCCGCCATGATGATAGCCTCCGGTCCCAGCCGCTGGCGCAGAGGGTCCGCCAGCTTGAGGACCATTTCGCCGCACAGGATGGCCGTGCCCTGCACGGCCTCACAAAGCTCCTCCAGGCCCGAGATGCGCGCCTCCTGGACGCACTGCCAGTCGTCAGGGGTACCCTGGAAGGCTGCCCAGGCGACCTCGCCACGTCCAGCGTCCAGCAGGGCGTAGACCCGCAGGCCGGTTGGTAGGTAGGGGAAGGCCTCAACCTCCAGCGTTCCAACCCCTATCAATGGGACACTCAGGACTGTCGCCAGGCCCTTGGCCGTGCTCATGCCCACCCGCAGGGCACTGAACCCGCCAGGCCCCCTGGCAACGATGATCCCCGTCAGGTCCCTCTTGTTGACTCTTGCCTGGAGGAGCAGCCGCTCGATGGCAGGGAGCAACTCGACGGTGTGGTTCTGGTCTGAGTACCACGCCAGCTCAGCGAGCAGCGAGCCGTCGCGGCCCAGGGCCACGCAGGCGTAGCGGGTCGAGGTATCTATGGCCAGTTCCACGGCTAGGTTGTGTACTCCTTCACATCGGGAGCGACCGCCTGGACCAGGGCCATGTAGTGGGACCCGTGGGGTTCCAGGCGGAGCCGGCGGCTCGCCTCGTCCAGGTACTCCAGGTATACCAGCAAGTGCTCAGCGGGGAACGCACGCGCCGCCCGCTCAGCCCACTCCACCACGGCAATGCCCTGGCCGAACAGGTACTCCTCTAGCCCCAGGTCCAACGCCTCCTCCACCGCCTCGATGCGGTAGAGGTCAATGTGGTACATGGGGAGCCGGCCCTGGTACTGGGCCACTACGACGAAGGTGGGGCTGCGAGCGTGCTCAAGGACGCCAAGCCCCCAGGCAATGCCCTGGGCCAGGGTGGTCTTGCCGGACCCAAGGCCGCCCGTGAGAAGGAAGATGTCGCCCGCCACTGCGCGCTCGCCCAGGGCGCGGCCCACCGCGCGTGTCTCGTCGGGGGTGTGGGTCGTTAGCTCCAGCACGACACTCATGGGCGGAAGTGGTCCCAGCCACCGATGGCCGGCGGGAGCTCATGGCCGTCGGGGCCAAGCACGCTGACCCTGCCTGCAGGCCCTGGGACGACCTCGCCAATGGCGGTGGCCCCGGGTGGCAAAGTTGCCAGGGCGCGCACCATCACCGCTGGGGGTGCGGTGAACACCAGCTCGTAGTCCTCTCCTCCTGTCAGGGCCATGCCCAAAGCCTGGGATGGGAATACCTCCCTGAGAACGGGGTGCACTGGCACTTTTGAGGCGTGCAACCGGGCGCCCACCCCGCTGGCGGCGCAGAGCTTGCTCAGGTCGTCCCACAGGCCGTCGCTGATGTCCATCGCGCAGTGAACTCCGGCCTCGACCAGGGCACGGCCCTCGCTCACGCGGGGCTGTGGCCGCTGGTGGGCTGCGCGGAGGACCTGGGCGTTGGCCTCTTGGATGACAAGGCCTTGCTGGAGCATCCGCATGCCACCTGCCGAAGCCCCCAGGGGCCCGGTCACGGCCACCAGGTCGCCGGGCATGGCGGCAGAGCGCAGCAGCAGGGTGCCGTCGGTCACACCGTTGAGGGCCACGGTGATGAAGACAATGGGGGAGCTGACCATATCTCCGCCGACAATCTCGCACCGGTAGGCGCGGCAGGCCTCCAGCATCCCGTGGTACAGATCGTCAATGTCCTCGGTCCGCGTGTCGCCGGGGAGGCCCAGGGTCACCAGGGCATAGAGCGGGAGGGCGCCCATAGCGGCCACATCGCTGATGTTCACCGCCATGGACTTCCAACCCAGCTCGCGCCAGACAGCAGTCTCCAGGGTAAAGTGGACCCCCTGTACCAGGGTGTCGGTGGTGCTGATTTCGGTGGCGCTGTGGCAGCGCCACACGGCGGCATCGTCACCAATGCCCACGAGCAGCGGGAAGGCGCCCTCAACACTGCTGATGTGGACCCCTTCCCGCTGGATGAGCTGCGCTACCCGGTCTATGAGACGGAACTCGCCCAGTTCTCGAATCTTCACGGGGCTATTATACTGACGTCAGCGCATTTGGCTCAAGCTGCATGCGCCGGGAAACGCCGGCCATCTTGGTGACCGGACCTCTCGGTGCCCCACGGAGCCGCTGTGGCGAGGAATTGGTATGGCTGAGGGGACCCCGCAGCCCAAGCGCGTCCTTGTCCTGACCGATGTCCACGCGAACCTGGAAGCCTTCAGTGCAGTGGTGGATGACGCCCAGCAGCGGGGAGGTTTCGATGTCGTGTGGTCTCTGGGCGACCTGGTGGGGTACGGGCCGGACCCGTCGGCCTGTCTTGACCGTCTGCGCTCCCTGCCCCACGTGGCGGTAGTTGGCAACCACGATCTGGCGGCCGTGGGCAAGATGGGCCTGGAGCTGTTCAACCCCCTGGCGGCCGCGGCAGCCCGATGGAGCATGGGCCAGCTCACTCAGGAGCACCGAGACTACCTGAGCGGCTTGCCCCTCACGGCTGAGCAGGGCAAGTTTACCCTGGTACACGGCAGCCTGCGTGACCCGGTTGTCGAGTACCTGCTGGATGAGGAGAGCGCGCTGGCGACCTTCGAGCTGCTGAAGACCCCGCGCTGCCTGGTGGGGCACTCCCACGTGCCCTTCCTCTGCCACCGGCGGGGCCCTCGCTGCGTCTTTCTCCGCCTGCCGGAGGGCGAGCGCATCGAGATTGGGGAAGAGAGGGTGACGGTGAACCCGGGGAGTGTTGGGCAGCCACGGGACGGCGACCCTCGTGCGGGCTACCTTCTTTACAATGCCGAGGGCGACTTCCTGGTGTACTACAGGGTCACGTACGACGTGGAAGCGGTGCAGCGGAAGATGCTGGCGGCTGGGCTGCCGGCGCCGCTGGCGGAGCGGCTGGCGCACGGGCGGTAGGCTGGCGGCCATTGGCCTAGTGCTCAGCCTTCTAGGTACAGCTCGTAATGGATGCTCGGCTCCCGGAAGCCGAGGGCAGAGGCGGCCTCTGCGTACTGGGGATCGGCGCCGGAGAGCTTGTGCTCCGCTTCCAAAGCAGCGGCGTGGGGGTACGGGTAGACCAAGAGCACGCTGTTCATCAGTCCGCCAGGGCCTGCAACACCTCCGGCGCCACCCAGCCCTTGCGCTTGCGGTACTGCTTGTATTGTTCAACGGCGGAAAGGAACTTGTGGAGCTGACCGTACTTGACTTCCCCCTTGACCACCAGCTTGACTCCCACAAGCCACCTCCTGGCTAGTGTCGCGTCTGGCTAACAAACGCACCTGTCTGACGACACCAGGACCTTGTGGTAGGGCATCCCGACACGTCCCGAGTCGTCGGGGCATGTCGGGACCAACCTGCCCGAACCCTGAGGTCGGGTTGTCCCGACCCGTCGGGACGACCTACAAACGGAATCGCTATTCTAGGCAGGGTGCGGTTTCCGGGTAATTTGGGGACTGCTTCACCTAATTCTATGCCGGCCGTGCGCGTCGGGTGAAGGGGACCCGTAGGCTGGCGAACACCTCGCGGCTGCGCAGGAACCCGATGTAGATGACCACCACGCCGATGAGGAGGGCCAGCGTGTGGGGCTGCGGCAGGCTGAACCGCTCCAGCGTGCCGCCAGCCGACGACACCAGCGCCCCAATCGCAATCAGGATATTGGAGACAACCCGGTATGAGGCGGCGCGCCGGCGGACAAACACCGCTGCACTGTAGACGGCGCCACCCACCAGGGCCAGCGCGCCGGCCGCGTTGAGGAAGGCGGTGAGGGCACCCACGTAGGCCGGGTAGAACCTGACCCCACCCGTCGGGTCTTCGCTGACCAGGGGCTTGCCGTGGAGGCTTGCCAGGTCAGCCTGGAGCGGTATGGCTATTGCCAGCGCGGCGCTTAGCACCGTCAGGACCAGCAGGACCACGAAGGTCACGCGGGCTGCTTGCTGGGGAGCGTGCAGGTAGACTGTCCCCATGCCGAGGTAGGCTGCCACCAGCATGGCGCCCGTCCAGTACCACAGCCGGAAGACAATAGGGCTGTCTACGCCCAGTGCCCAGAGGGTGTGCAGCAGGCTCGCCACACTGTACAGCAGCAGGCCGACCACCCAGACGAACTGGTACGGCTTCCGGCGCTCCAGGTACTGGTCCAGCACCGTGAGGGCGAAGGCACCGGCCACTAGTGCCGTCAGGAGAGGAATGACCACCGCCATCGGCCACCTCCAGGGGTGAGCGTGCAGCCTATTCTAGGCCCTGCCTGAAAAGGAGGTCAAGCTGACGGGGCGTGGTCACATTTACATAGGACGGGTCCCCAGCTATAATTCTGGTAGTCTATCACTGCCCGATGAGGCCCAGGAGGTAGGGCTTGGCATTATTGCCAATTCGCATGGTGCCGGACCCGGTGCTCCGTCAACCCGCTAAGCGCGTGGACCCCAGGGACCCGAAGCTGGACCAGCTCATCGGGGATATGATTGATACGATGCGGGCTGCCAACGGGGTGGGCCTGGCGGGCAACCAGGTCGGCGTTCTGCTCCAGCTCTGTGTCATCGAGGTCCCGGAGGAAGAGCGGGTCCGCGTGCTGCTCAACCCCAGGATTCTTGCCCAGGAGGGGGAGCGGGAGCTGGACGAGGGGTGCTTGAGCCTGCCCGGCTATCGCGGCCGCGTGAAGCGGTCTGTTAAGGTGAAGGTCCGTGCGCAAGACCGTCATGGGCGGTCTATCCAGATAACTGCTAAGGACAACCTGCTGGCCGAAGCCCTGGAGCACGAGATTGACCACCTGAAGGGGACCCTGTACCTGGACCGCCTGGTGGCCCCAGACGCCATCTGGAAGCTACCAGTGGCCAGTACCCCAGAGGCTGTGCCTCAGCCTTCGCCTCTGAGCGGCAAGATGCCGCCAGCCTCCTAGCCCCGCACGATAAGAGCTATGGACTTGCTAGGCCAGGTGCGGGACCTCCTCGCGCAACAGAGGGTGAGCGCATACCTTGTGGGCGGCTACGTCCGCGACGCCCTCTTTGGCAGGAACAGCTTCGACATAGATTTGGCGGTAGAGAGCGACCCTGCCCAGTTGGCCGGGGTGATAGCCCGGCGGCTCCAGGGCGCCGCTGTGACATTGGACGAGGAGGACCGGGTAGTCCGGGTCGTTGTGCCGCACGAAGGCCGGCAGTGGAACGTGGACCTGACTGCCCTGGAGGGTGGGGACATTCACCACGACCTGCTGCGGCGCGACTTCACCGTGGACGCCTTGGGCGTGCCGCTGGAGGCCACGGCTGGCCCATCCGCTGACTGGCCGGTCCTGGACCCCGGCCGAGGTCGTGAAGACTTGCGGCTTGGCCTGGTGCGTGCCGTGGGCCCGGCCGTCTTCCAGGATGACCCTGCGCGGCTGCTGCGAGCCGTTCGCTTGGCGGCCCAGTTGGACTTTCAGATCGAGGAGAGCACGCAGCAGTTGGTTCAGCGCCACGCCGGGCTGGTTGCCACGGTCTCTGCCGAGCGGGTGCGGGATGAGCTGCTGAAGACCCTGGCCTGCCCCGGTGTGCGGCGGCACCTGGCGCTCCTGGATGAACTGGGGCTGTTGTGCACGGTGCTCCCCGAGCTGGCAGTGGGCAAGGGTGTGGTCCAGCCCAAGGAGCACTACTGGGACGTGTTCCAGCACAACCTGGAGACGGCGGGGCAGGCGGAGAGGCTTCTGATTGCCCACGAGCGAGAGGGTGACCCGGCCCTGGCTGCCGTGCCGTGGGAGCTGTGGATGGACGGGTATTTCCAGGACGTGGTGAGCGACGGCCACAGCCGGGCCACGCTCCTCAAGCTGGCTGGCCTGCTGCACGATGTGGCCAAGCCGGCCACCAAGACGGTTGAGCCCGACGGGCGCGTACGCTTTCTGGGCCACAACACCCAGGGGGCTGCCATGGTTGAGGCTGCCCTGAGGCGGCTGCGCCTCAGTGGACGTGGCGTGGAGATGCTCACCGTGATGGTGGAGCACCACCTGCACCCTAGCCACCTGGCACAGAAAGGCCAACTCCCCACCAACCGGGCCATCTACCGCTACTTCCGAGACCTGGGCCCCGTGGCAGTGGACACGCTGTACCTGGCTATGGCGGACTTCCTGGCGGCACGGGGACCTACCCTTCCTTTGCTGGAGTGGAAGGATTACTGTAGTATGATAGGCTATGTGCTGCGCACGGGCCTGGGTCCCGCTGCACCAGCAGCCGTGCCGAAACTGGTGGACGGCCACGCCCTGGTTGAGGTGTTTGGCCTGACACCAGGCCCCCTGTTCAGGGAGCTGCTCGAGGCGGTCCGGGAGGCCCAGGCCGCCGGCGAGATCAGCACCCGGGAGGAGGCCCTGAAGCTGGTAGCCCGGCTGCTAGACAAAGGACTCGCCTCGGAGGCTGGGCCTTCGCAGACGCCTCCTTCGTAGAGGCTGAGTCTGTCAAGCGTCAGTCCCTGGAGGCTCGAGTATCCGTAGGTCGTCCCGACGGGTCGGGACAACCCGACCATGCCAGGGCAGGTTAGTCCCGACGTGTCGGGATGCCCTACCGGGTGTCGCCAAACAAGGCAGGTGTTAGCCAGACAGGACACTAGTG
>JACQUK010000048.1 GCA_016210325.1 Chloroflexota bacterium | reverse complement strand
GTTCAGAACGTCGTGAGACAGTTCGGTCTCTATCTGCCGCGGGCGTAGGAGGCTTGAGGGGACCTCTCCCCAGTACGAGAGGGCCGGGAGGGACCGACCTCTGGTGAGCCGGTTGTCCTGCCCAGGGCAGTGCCGGGTAGCCACGTCGGGTCGGGAGAAGCGCTGAAAGCATCTAAGCGCGAAGCCCACCCCAAGACCAGGCCTCCCATCCCGACGCAAGTCGGGAGTAAGGCCGCAGGAAGACTACCTGCTTGAGCGGCCGGAGGTGGAAGTCCCGTAAGGGATGAAGCTGACCGGTGCGCATCGGCCGAGGCCTTCCCCACAGCAAAGCCTATCCTTCCTCCTCCCACGCTTCCCCTCCACTACCTCCCTGTGCTATACTGCACACTGACAGAGGACTCATCAGCGCGCAAAGGTGCCTTCGGTGGCTGGAGCGGGGTGGACCCACCCGTCACCATCCCGAACACGGCAGTGAAACGCCCCAGCGCCGACGATACTGCTCTCGTGAGGGAACGGGAAAATAGGCCGCTGCCGGGGGCACCTTCTATAGCAAGCAAAGCCCTACCCGCAAAGGTAGGGCTTTTTCTTTGCCCTTCGCCCTGTGCCAGGGCGGCCGAGGTAGTCGTCCCCACACCCCCTCCACGAAAAACGCTGCTTGACATTCCAGCAACTGGATGGTGTACCGTGCCACCAGGAGCAGCGTGATGAAGAGGGCACTGACTATAGGTGATGTGGCTGCCATGACCGGAGTTGACCGTAGAACCATCCGCTATTACGAGTCCATTGGCGTCCTGCCGCGACCAACCCGAACAGATTCCGGCTACCGCGTCTACACCAACACTGACGTGCAGCGGCTCCAGCTCATCCGCCGGGCCAGGCTCCTGGACATGAGCCTGGCAGAGGCGCGCGAGTTGGTCAAGTTGGCGGGCACCCGCCACTGCAGTGACTTCCAGGCACGCCTCCTGGAACTCGTGCAGGGCAAGCAGCAAGAGGTGGAGCAACGTATCGCTGACTTTCAGGTCTTGAAGGAGGACCTCCGACGGCTGGAGGCCCACCTGACCATGGCCACGGGGGGAGGGGCATCCGCAGACCACACGCCCCTGGAATGCTCCCCCGGCACGTGCCCCTGCTTGAGGCACCTGGAAATCGCCATCGTACAGAGGAGGTAGCGCTATGGCAGACGCAAAAGCTGACTGTGGCTGCGGGTGCAGCGGCACCGCATGCGGCGCTGGACATCAGCAGATAGTCCCGACGATGGACCGGCAGTCCACGGAAAAGAAGCCCCAGGAGACTGCTGAGACCTGTCAGTGCAACTGCGGTTGCTCTCGCAGCCCCTCCTAAGAGGACGGTCCCCTGCGCCGGGCACGCGGGTGTGCCGCCAGGTACACCCGGCGCGCCTGGGCCTGGGTCACATGCGTGTAGACCTGGGTGGTCGCCGGCGATGCGTGGCCCAGCAGCTCCTGCACGACTCGCAGGTCGGCACCCCCGTCCAGCAGGTGAGTGGCGAAGGTGTGGCGCATGGTGTGGGTGTGGACTGAGGGGTCCAGCCCAGCCAACAGGGCGTAGCGCTTCACCAGCGCCTGGACCCCCCGTTGGCTCAGGCGCCCCCCGAACCGGTTGAGGAAGAGGGCCTCTCCTGAGCGGCGCCCCAACAGACGAGGCCGGGCCTGCTCAACATACTGCCGCAGTGCCTCCTGGGCTGGCCTGCCCAACAGGGCCAATCGCTCCTTGGAGCCCTTGCCCAGCACGCGGACTTCGGCCCGTTCCAGGTCAACACGGCCCAGGTCTAGCCCTACCACCTCGCTGACGCGAAGACCGGCGGCGTACAGCAGCTCCAACAGGGCCCGGTCCCGCATTCCAAGGGGTGTCGTGGCCTGTGGCGCCTCCACCAGCCGCCGCGCACCCTGGTGGTCCACAAAGTCCGGAAGGCGCCGTTCAAGCTTGGCTGAGGCCAACCTGGCCGTGGGGTCAACGTCAACCGCGCCCTCTTTGGCCAGGAACCGGAAGAACGAGCGCAGTGCGCTGAGCTTGCGGGCCACGCTGCGCCCCGAGTAGTTGGCCCGCTGCCCATACGACCCTTTGGAACGAGGCGTAGCCGCCGCCAGAAGCCAGTGCAGGTACCCTCGAAGCAGGGCCAGCCCTGCTTCTCCCAGGGCCTTGACGCCCTGCCTATCCAGGAACCGCCAGAATGTGTCCAGGTCCGCCAGGTAGTTTTGGACGCTCCTGGGGGCCAGGCGCCGCCGGGTGTGAAGGTAGCTTACATAGCGGAGGTACCACTGGTGGGCCCAATGGCCCTCGCCCGGGCAGCCTGCTCCACATCGCTGCTCAACAGCAGCGATGGCCTCCCCTCGTGTTGGGGGTTCTGAGCCTGCCCTGGCATTACGTCGTGGTGCTGGCAACGGCCCCTCGCTCTTTGGGCGCCGCATCCTCATCCGCCGAACCACCCTCGCGCTCCTCGGCTGGAGGGGCGCCCTTCCACTGACATTGTGTACAGCGTGCGCGCTGGCGCCCCGCGGACACCAGGAGCCCGTTGCACTCCGGGCAGGGGGATGGAAGAGGTCTGCTGCTGACCGCGAAACTGCAGGTGGGGTAGTTGGAGCAGCCATAGAACAGGCTCCGGCGCTTGCCACGCTTGGCCCGCCGCTCCACCAGCTCGCCGCCGCACTGAGGGCAGTCTACGCCAACCTTGACGCGGTAGGGATGGGTGTTGCGGCATTCGGGGTAGCCGCTACACGCCACGAAGGGGCCGAACCGCCCCCGCCGCAGGACCATGGGGCGGCCACACTTCTCGCAGGTCTCCCCCACGGGGACATCCACCCGCTTGACAGCTTTCTCGGCGCTCTCCAGGTCATGCTCAAACGGCGGGTAGAACTCCTGGAGCACCTGTGCCCACGGAAGCTGGCCCCGGGCCACGTCGTCGAGCTGCTCCTCCATCTGGGCGGTGAACCCCAGGTCCACCACGTCGGAGAAGTGTTGCACCAGCAAGCCGTAGACCGCCTCTCCCAGCGGATGCGGCATCAGCCGTCCGTTCTCTTTGCGGACATAGCCCCGCTCCTGGATAGTTGAGACGATGGCTGCGTAGGTGCTGGGCCGCCCAATGCCCTTCTCCTCCAAGGCTTTGATGAGCGAAGCCTCCGTGTAGCGGGGCGGAGGCTGGGTGAAATGCTGCTGAGGGTCCAGCCCCTGGCAGTCCAGGCCCTCGCCGCGGGCCAGCTCTGGCAGCACCCCCTCCTCCTGGGCCGGCTCGTCCTCGCTCTCCTGGTAGAGGGTGCGAAATCCGAGGAAGCGCAGGACGGAGCCGGTGGCGCGGAAGAGGTAGGCACCCCCATCGCTGGGGGGCGTCGCATGGATATTGACCGTCGTGGCCTCAGCCAGGGCGTCGGCCATCTGGGAGGCCAGGAAGCGCTTCCAGATGAGGTCATAGAGGCGGAGCTGTTCGTTGGTCAGGTGGGCCTTGACCTGCTCAGGCTCGCGGCGCACTGAAGTGGGTCGGATAGCCTCGTGGGCCTCCTGTGCCCCCTTGACCTTGGTCCGGTACACCCGCGGGCGCTCAGGGACAAACTCTTTGCCAAAGCGCTCCAGGATATAGGCACGGGCCTCGTGCAGGGCGCTTTCAGCCACGTGGGTGGAGTCGGTACGCATGTAAGTTATGAGGCCCACCGAGCCCTGGTCGCCCAGCACCACGCCCTCGTAGAGCTGCTGGGCGATGGCCATAGTCCGCTTGGCAGAATACCGCAGCTTGCGCCACGCTTCCTGCTGAAGGGTGCTGGTGATGAAGGGGGGAGCAGGCCGCTGGTGCACCTGCCGCTGCGCCACTTCCGCCACCTGGTAGGAGGCCCCGTCCAACTCCTGCACCAGACGCTGCGCCTCTTGCTGGTCACGGACCTCAAGCTTGGAGCGCTGGCCCACCCGGGAATGCAGCAGCGCCCGGAAGGGGCCGCGCTGCGCCACGGCACCGTGCTGCTTGGCCAGGGTCGCCTCAATGGTCCAGTACTCGGCCGGCACAAAGCGACGGACCTCTTCCTCCCGCTCCACCACCAGACGCAGGGCCGCCGACTGGACTCGCCCCGCCGAGAGGTTGGGCCAGCGCAACTTGCTCCACAGCAAGGGGCTGAGCTTGTACCCCACCAGGCGGTCCAGCACGCGCCGCGCCTGCTGTGCCTCCACCAGGTGCATGTCAATGGTCCGCGGGTGCCGGAAGGCAGCCTTCACCGCCGGCTCTGTGATTTCGTGGAACACCACACGGGCAATCTGCCCGTCCTTGAGGTTGGCCGCCTGGGCCAGGTGCCAGGAGATGGCTTCGCCTTCCCGGTCAGGGTCAGTGGCCAGGTAGACCCGCGAGGCCTCCCGCGCGAGTTTCTTGATCTCTGAAACCACCTTCTTCTTCCCGCTGGATACCTCGTAGGTAGGCTCAAACCCGTTGGTCACGTCCACCCCCAGCTTGCTTTCGGGCAGGTCGCGGACGTGTCCAAGCGAGGCCTTGACCGAGTAACCGGAACCAAGGATTCGCTCGATGGTGCGGGCCTTGGCCGGCGACTCAACAACAACCAGGGCTTTGCTCTGTGTCATGTCCCCTCTATCTTCTTCAATCGCCGCAACTGCCTTCAGCGGGCAGTGGAGTAATCGGCAGGGAGCTCCCTGGCCCGGATGTAGTGCATGGTCCCTACCTGCTTTACCAGGCCCTCAATCTCCATCATGGCCAGGGCGCTGCTGACCGTGGCAATGGGCAAGCTGGTGCGCCGCCGCACCTCGTCTATGTGGAGCGGCTCGTGGCCCAGGCTGGCAAGGACCTGCCCCCGGGCATCATCCAGCTTTGGCAGCAGGCTGGGGAGGGGCGGCTGCACCGCCACGACGCTGGCCAGGTTCAGCTCCTCCAGGATGTCCTTGACCTCCAGCACCAGCTTGGCCCCATCCTGAATCAGACGGTTGGTGCCTCGACTGCCCGGAGAGAAGACGCTCCCCGGCACCGCAAAGACATCACGGCCCTGCTCCAATGCCCAATGGACAGTCCACAGGGCACCGCTGTCTTCCGGCGCCTCGGCCACCAGCACCCCCAGCGACATGCCGCTGATGATGCGGTTCCGCCGGGGGAAGTGACGCGCTTCGGGACGGGTGCCCGGTGGGTGCTCGCTAATCACAGCGCCACGCGCTGCTACCTCCTGAGCCAGGGCTTTGTGCTCCGGCGGATAGACCACGTCCAGACCGCTGCCCAGCACCGCCAACGTCCGCCCGCCGGCCTCCAGGGCCGCACGGTGGGCCACCGCGTCAATCCCACGGGCCAGCCCACTGATAACGGTGATGCCCGCCCCCACCAGGTCCTTGACCAAGGCAGCACAGGCCTCCCGCCCGTAAGCCGTGGCCCGCCTGGTGCCCACTACCGCCACCGCCCGCTCGTCCTCTAGAAGCAGCTCGCCCCTCAGGTACAACACCGGGGGAGGGTCGTAGATCTCCTTGAGGCGGGCTGGGTACTGCCTATCGTGCCACGTGAGCGCCAGGATGCCCATGTCGGCCAGCTTGGCGCTCTCCTGCTGGGGGTCAATGTGACCTCGGCCTTCAATGAGCGCCTGGGCAGTCTTCCCGTCCAGCCCAGCGCCCTGAAGGTCAGAAGGCGAAGCGCGCCAGGCCTCAGCCATAGAGCGAAAGGCCCGCTCCAGCAGGCGGAAGCGGGCCGTGCCCATGCCAGGCACCTGGCTCAAGGCAACCCAGTACTGCAAGTCCTCCATTACGCTGGCCTTTAGAGTAAATGGCGGAGAGGGTGGGATTCGAACCCACGAGGACCTTGTGGGCCCTACGCGCTCTCCAGGCGCGCCTGTTCGGCCACTCCAGCACCTCTCCGCGAACCAGCGAGAGCCCCGGCGCTCTCAAGGAAAGCATGGCCCTGACAGGTAAGGCTAACACCCTTCAAATGAAAGCGGAGAGGGTGGGATTTGAACCCACGATCCCGCAAGGGGATACCGCATTTCGAGTGCGGCGCCTTCAGCCACTCGGCCACCTCTCCCACAAAAGGCTACTATAGCATGGCAGCAATGGCAAGCTCCCTTGGCAGCACAGACCAGACAGGGCCTTTCGGTTATCTCGTCTCTATCTGCCAGAACTGAGGCCCAGTTCGACACCTGGATGTCATGCTGCGCTTCGCGCAGCATCTCAGGCGAGGCGTGGAGACCCTTCACTCCGTTCAGGGTGACAACCGAAAGACCCTGGGGACCCGATGTGGCTGAGCCAATGCGGCCCAGTTGCTGCGCATCGCCCCGGCAGGTACACTGGGACCCAGCGCTGCCGGACAAGCCTGCCCTTTCGCACTGAGCACTCACGCTGGCGGCCACATCTGTTGAGCGGCCGCGCCGGGCGCGGGCGACCGGGGCGCTGGAGGAAGTGTGCGCCTTCTCGTTGTCAACGGACCAAACCTGAACCTGCTGGGCCAGCGGGACCCGGACCACTACGGGCGCATCACCCTGACGGAGGTCCAGGACCGGCTCTTGGAGCGCGCCCGGGAGTTGGGTGTGGAGCTCACCTTCTTCCAGTCCAACAGCGAGGGTGCCCTTATTGACTTCCTCCAGCAGGAGGCGCGCGGTGCCCAGGGCATCATCATCAACCCGGGGGCGCTGACCCACTACAGCCTGGCCCTGCGGGACGCCCTGGCCGACACGCGCCTGCCAGTAATGGAGGTGCACCTGTCCAACATCCATGCCCGCGAGGAGTGGCGGGCCCGCTCGGTGGTGGCGCCCGTCTCCCTGGGGCAGCTCTCTGGCACGGGCTGGCGGGGCTACCTCTACGCCCTGGACTTCCTGGTGGCACACGTTCGGGAGGAGGGAGCACGATGAAGGCGCGCATCGCCAAGCTGCGGCGGCGCATGCAGGAGGAAGGGCTTGATACCTTCCTGGTCTCATCGTACGAGAACCGCCGCTGGCTTTCGGGCTTCAGCGGCTCCGCAGGCTACCTGGTCATCACCCAGGAGGCGGCTGTCCTGGCCACCGACTTCCGTTATGTTGAGCAGGCTGGCCGCCAGTCACCAGATTTCCGTATCCTCCGCATCGGCTACGAGGCGCCGTGGCTTCCCCAGCTCCTGAAAGAGCTAAACGCCAGGCGGGTGGGCTTCGAGGCGGCAAACCTCTCCGTGTCTACGTACCAGCGGACAGTCAAGTCCATCAAGGCGGCATTCGGAGAGGGCGAGTTGGCCCTGGTGGCGACAGAAGAGTTGGCCGACGTGCTGCGGGCAGTAAAGGAGCCTGAGGAGCTGGCCCTGTCACCCGTGCCGTGGAGATTGCCGACCAGGCCTTCCAGCAGGTTGCATCGGCCATCCAGGTGGGAGAAACAGAGCGCTCGGTGGCCTGGCGGCTTGAGAAAGCCATGCGCGAGCTGGGCGCAGAGGGCCTGTCCTTCGACATCATTGTCGCGGCGGGGCCCAACGCAGCCTTGCCTCACCACCATCCTTCGGAGCGCCCCATCGGTGCCGGCGAGCCCGTGGTTATTGACTTCGGCTCCCGCTACGAGGGCTACTGCTCCGACACTACTCGCACCATCTGCCTGGGACCGGCTGACGACACCTTCCGCAAGGTCTACGACATTGTCCTGGGGGCCCAGCTCACGGCCATCGCCACCGTGCAGGCGGGGATGACCGCCGGTCAGGCCGACAGCATCGCCCGGGACATCATCAAACAGGCCGGCTACGGCGACAACTTCGGCCACAGCCTGGGCCACGGCATCGGGCTGGCGGTGCACGAGTACCCCCGCGTCGGGCCGAAAGCGGAAGCCGCCCTGGAGGAGGGGATGGTCTTCACCATCGAGCCTGGCATCTATGTCCCCGGGTGGGGTGGCGTGCGCATCGAGGACACGGTGGTGCTGGAGAAGGGGAAAGTCCGCTCCCTGAACACCAGCTCCAAGAGCGAACGGGTCCGGGCTTAGCTGCGGTGTCCCTGAAATTCGCAGCCAATGTCTTTGTGTCTTTGCGAGGCCCGATGGTTCGAGGTCCTCACCACAGGCTCCGGAGGGCCGTGGCAATCTGGCGGCGGGGTCACCCCTGCCCCAGATTGCTTCGTCGTCCTTCCGCGGAAGGACGACGAAGCAATCGTCCATGCCCCGATGGATCGGGGCGCCACGACGGATGAAAACGGCGCTGTGGCCAGGATTCCCTTCCCCCTCGAGAGGGAAGGCTAGGATGGGGGTGCTGCCCCCACCTCAATCCTCCCCCGCAAGCGGGGGAGGAGGCACCATTTTCGAAGCAACGACAATATCGTACGCGAATCTCTGAGACGGGACATTAGCTGCGGGCGGCGATACAAGGCGGTGCCCTTGCAACCTGCTGCCTAACGCTCTACCCTGGAATGGCTGGGATTGCATCTGGGGGGTATGTATGCCCGAGACCATCAGCTACAGCGATCTGCGCCGTGGTACAGTCCTTGAGCTGGACGGGGAGCCGTACCAGGTGGTGGAGTGGAAGCATGTGGTGATGCAGCAGCGCACCCCGACCCTCAACTTGAAGCTGCGCCACCTGCGGACCGGCAAGACTTACGAGCGCAACATGCCCGGCAACCAGCGCCTGACGCTGGCGCCGGTCGAGACGCACCATGACCAGTACCTCTACAACGACGGCCGCTCCTATTTCTTTATGGATACCGAGACCTACGACCAGTTCCCAATTGACGGCGACCTCATTGGCGAGGGCCGCAAGTACCTGAAAGAGGGCGACACAGTCAGCGTGCTCTTCTACCACGGCGAGCCCATCTCCGTGGAGCTACCCACCTTCGTGGACCTGAAGATCGTGGACGCGGCGCCGGGCTTCAAGGGCGACACGGCCCAATCTGGGCGGAAGCCCGCTACCCTGGAGACCGGGGCCTTGGTCAAGGTACCTCTCCACGTCAACGTGGGCAACGTGGTCAAGGTGGACACCCGCAACGGCGAGTATATCGAGGTGGTGTCATAAAAGCTGCCTAGTCTGTTGAGATCGTCCGCTCGCCCTTCGACAGGCTCAGGGTGAGCGGACGCAGCAGGTTTCCGCTCGTGGTGAGCTTGTCGAACCATGAGCGGAAAAGATGGCAGAGTGTCACCAGATCAGACCACAGTTGCACCATGCCTTCGGGTACACCGAGGGCTGAAACACCCACCCTTGTCTACATCGGAGGGAGCGTGCCCGTCTACTCTGTCTCCCAGATCACCCGCTTTGTCCGGGAGCTCCTGGACAGAGATGCCCTGCTGGGCGACCTGTGGGTCAGCGGCGAGGTCTCCAACGCCTCCCATTCCGCAGCCGGCCACTGGTACTTCACCCTGAAGGACGCCAACGCAGCTATGCGCTGCGTCATGTTCCGCAACGGCTCTGGCGGGCAGTTCATCGCCAACAGCGCCGCCGTCATCGTCCACGGCCGCGTCTCCTTCTATGAAACGCGTGGCGACCTCCAGCTTTATGTTGACCTGGTACAGCCCGAGGGGGTAGGTGCGCTGGCCCTGGAGTTTGAGCGGCTCAAAGCGCGCCTCCAGGCCGAAGGGTTCTTTGAGCCCAGCCGCAAGCGGCCCCTGCCCAAGTTCCCCAAGCGCATCGCCGTCATCACCTCTCCCACCGGCGCCGTCTGGCACGACATCCAAAACGTGGTGCAACGCCGCTATCCACTGGTGGAGCTGGCGCTGGCGCCATGCCAGGTCCAGGGCGATGGTGCCGCCGCCACCATTGTCGAAGCCTTCGACGTTGTGGACCAGCAAGCCGGCTTTGACCTGGTCATCCTGGCCCGGGGAGGCGGCTCGCTGGAGGAGCTATGGCCCTTCAACGAGGAGGCCGTGGCCCGGGCCATCTTCGCCAGCCGCGCTCCAGTGGTCAGCGGCGTGGGCCATGAGACGGATATCACTATTGCTGACCTGGTAGCCGATGTCCGGGCGCCGACGCCATCGGCCGCCGCCGAGCTGGCCGTCCCCAGTGGGCGCGAACTGCTAGGCCAAGTGCTGAACCTGGAGCAAACCTTGGATGGCGCCTGGCACAAGCTCATGGAGGAGCAAGCCCAGCAGGTCAGGCGCCTGTTGGAGAGGCTGGA
Source organism: Chloroflexota bacterium (assembly GCA_016210325.1). GTDB lineage: Bacteria > Chloroflexota > Dehalococcoidia > Lucifugimonadales > HRBIN23 > JACQUK01. The sequence continues at coordinate 2,966 of JACQUK010000048.1, read as the reverse complement.
CCGCCGCATCCCGGACACCGCGTCGCGTCGCCAGCGTGTGGACGAGCACCTTCAGCAGGCACTCTCCCGCCTACGCGCCCTGCTGGCCCTTCAGCGTGAGCGGGCACACGGCCTGGCCCAGCGCCTGGAGGCCCTGAGCCCCCAGGGGGTGTTGGCGCGGGGATATGCCCTGGTGCAGCGCACCGATACGGGGGCCATCGTCACCCGGACGGCCCAGGTAGCCGGAGGCGACCGCATCTGCGTCTCGGTCTCTGATGGTGCCTTCCCCGCCGAGGTCAAGGCTGGTCCGTGCTAGAATATGCGGAAGGAAAGCAGGGAGGTCGCGCATCACCAGCTCCGTACCTGAGAAAGGACCTCGCGTGGGCAAGCGGCCCCGTCTCTCCTTTGAAGAGGCCCTGACACACCTGGAAGAGACCGTCCAGCGCCTGGAGGCAGGGGACCTGACGCTTGAGGAGGCCACCCGCCTCTACGCTGACGGCATGGGCTTGGCCCGCCTGTGCAACGAGCTGCTCACCCGTGCCGAGCTGACAGTCACACGCCTCCAGACCAGCTACGGTGAGCAGATGCGGTTCCTGGCTGGCGATGGCGAGGAGGCAGCAACCACCGGCGACTCGCAGGGGGAGGCATCCGAGCCGGATGCCTGAGTTGCTGCGCGCCGATTTCCACATCCACACCGTCTACTCTCCCGACTCGTGCACGTCGCCAGCGGCCCTGGTGCGCCGCTGCGTCAAGATGGGCCTTGGCTGCATCGCCGTCACCGACCACAACACGATCAAGGGGGCCTTGGAGGTAGCGCGCATCGCCCCGTTCCGGGTCATCATCGGCGAAGAGGTCCGCACGGCCGGAGGCGAGATCATTGGCCTTTTCCTCAGCGAGGCGGTGCCGCGGGGGCTGAGCCCACTAGAGACCGTGAAGCGCATCAAGGCCCAGGGTGGCCTGATAGCCATCCCCCACCCCTTCGACCGGGTGCGGCGCTCGGTGATCCGCCCGGAGGCCCTGGCAGAGGTCCTGCCCCAGGTGGACATTGTGGAGGGCTTCAACGCACGCAATACTTTCCAGCGGGCCAACGCGCAGGCCCTGGAGTTGGCACGCCAGCACAACCTTATAGCAACGGCGGTCAGCGATGCCCACCACGTCCTGGAGGTAGGCCGCACGTACACTGAGCTACCTCCCTTCGATGGCACCCCCGCGGGCCTCAGGGAGGCCCTGCGTGCAGCGCACCTGGTAGGGCGGCCGGCCGGCCCTCTGGTGCACCTGATTTCGACCTGGAACAAGCTCAGGCGGCGCCTTGGGCGCTAGCGCATCAGCCATCCCAAGCCGTGTCTGGTGTACTCCTTGCCACCTTGACCAACACGGCTGAGACCTGTGCTTCCGAGCTTGACATCAAGTTCTCAGCGAGAGGCGTTGGTGCAACCCGAACAGGGCCAAAGTTCCGGACGGTTGAGCAGGGCCCTGCTGGCCTTCCGGATCCCCAGCTACCGGTGGCTGTGGGCCAGCAGTCTGACTAACGCCCTGGGCTTCATGACCTACGGCATGGGGCAGGGCTGGCTACTGCTGGAGCTGACGGGCTCCCCTTTCTGGGTCGGCCTGGCCCCCGGCATAGACGGGGTCACCTCGTTGCTGGTCAGCCCCCTGGGGGGCCTGGCAGCCGACCGTTGGGACCGCCGCAAAGTGGTGGTCTTGAGCCACCTGGCGACTGCCCTGGTTACTGCAACACTGGGGCTCCTGGCCCTGCTTGGTGTAGTGGAGGTCTGGCACGTGATGCTGACTGCCAGCCTTCAGGGAGCAGCCCGGTCAGTCCGCATGCCTGCCCAGACCAGCCTGACATACGACCTGGTAGGCCGCACTACCGTGCTCAACGCTATGGCAGGCCAGTTCATGGCCATGAATCTGGCGGCCGTCATTGGCCCTCTTGCAGGCGGGTTCATGCTCTCGGCTGTCAACCCCGGTTACTTCTTCCTCGGCCTAGGCACTGTCGCCCTGCTCTCCAGTTGGCTGGTACTGCACATCGAAAAGCCGCCTTCATCTCTCCGCCAAAGGGCGTCGGCCTGGAAGAACCTGAAGGAGGGGGCAGCTTTCGCGGTGCGCGACCGTCCCCTCCGAACGGTCTTCCTGGTGGTCCTGGTCACAGAAAGCCTCGGCTTCTCGGCCATCTCCATGCTGCCGGTGGTGGTGCGCCAGGTACTCCACGCAGACCCCTCCGTCCTGGGCTTCCTCATCTCCCTATGGGGGCTTGGAGGCATAACGTCAACCCTGGTCCTGGCCAGCCTGGGCCAAGTCAAACGTCAGGGATGGCTCTTCTTGGCGGTAACCCTGTGCTTCGGCACCAGCCTGGTCTTCTTCGGCCTGTCCCGCAGCGCCCCCCTGTCGTTTGCGCTGTTTTTCGTGGTTGGGGCTGCGGGCGCCAGCTACGACTCTCTAGCCAGCACGCTCGTGCAGACCCTCTCGCCCGATGCGCTGCGCGGCCGGACCACCGGCTTCTACGGTCTGCTGGTCAGCGGGGTCAACATCGGTGGCATGGGCATGGGCACCGTGGCCCAGTTCTTTGGTGTTGCGGTCGCCATCGCCCTGGGCGGAGGGCTAGTAGCTACCAACGCCCTGCGCCTCATCCCCACAGCCCGCATCATTGCCCAGCGGAGCACCGGAGCGTCAGCGGGGCTTCTCACCGAGCAACCCGCTGATACTGCGCAAAGCAACAGGAGAGGCAGAAGGCAGTAGAAGCAGCCCCAGGCTCTACTTCCGCTTCCGGACTGCGTGCGCCCCTACCAAAGGGGCCACAGCCCGCTACACTAGTAAGCGGCGGGCAAGCCCGCTGCCTTGGCTGAAGACGGCTGTGTGCAACTGGGGACATGGGTAACACCTAAACTGGGCACATAGGTGACACCTGGACGGGAGTAGGCAGAACCAGATGGGCATAGTCATCCAGCACACCGATGCGCAGCGGCCCAAACCGAATGGCCCAGAAG
>JACQUK010000050.1 GCA_016210325.1 Chloroflexota bacterium | reverse complement strand
TCCGTCGTCATCGGCGGCAAGACCTTCAAGGTGGATGGCACCACCATGCTGGACAACGGACTGGGCGTCGGGGTGGTAGCCCGGGTAGAGTTCATCGCACAGGCCGATGGCTCGATGCTGGCCACCGAGATCGAGACCGACGCTGCGGACGATGCAATGGCCCCAGGAGCCGTCGAGGTTGGTGAGGACGCCGGCTTCAGCGGGACGATCGAGTCCATGGGCGATGGCTCCGTCGTCATCGGCGGCAAGACCTTCAAGGTGGATGGCACCACCATGCTGGACAACGGACTGGGCGTCGGGGTGGTAGTCCGGGTAGAGTTCATCGCACAGGCCGATGGCTCGATGCTGGCCACCGAGATCGAGACCGGCGTCTCGGGTGATGGTGAGGTCGAGATTGAGCACGGGGTTGAGAACGAGGTTGAGCATGGGGTGGAGTTGGAACTGGAAGATGATGGGCACCGCGGCAACTCCGGCTCTGGCAGCTCCGGCCCTGGGTAGGATGAGAACGAGGCGAGGACTCGTAGAGAGCAGGAGTCAGACAACAGTGGGGACAGCGGCCGCCACGAAGGCCCAGGAGTGAGACAACCACCCGCCTCGTGGTAGGCACAGCACGGAATAGGACCCATGACTCGGCCCGCATCCTCTGATCAGGGGGTGCGGGCCGAGTCTTTGATGTTCTTGCCACCTTGGATTCTAATTGACCCACAGCCCGGGCCGCAGCCTTCTTGCGCGACCTCCCTGCTCTGTGGCATCATCCCGGCGTTACGCCGAAGCAGTGGCGGGAGCAGGCCCGCTGCTCGCCTGGAGCCCCTGGCGTGCCGAGACAGCAGGTGGCGAGTGTTTGTCCTGGGCGCGTTGGACTATGAGCGGATGCACAGCCAGGTCTTATGATAAAGCGATGCTAGCATGCTGCTAACCGGATCTCAGTGGAAGGCCATGCCGTGGTCCCGCTGAAACTGCGCATCAAGAACTTTCTCTGCTACCGCGACAACGTCCCGGAGCTGGACCTCCAGGGCCTTGGTGTGGTCTGTCTCTGCGGCGACAATGGCCACGGCAAGTCGGCCCTGCTGGACGCCATGACCTGGGCCTTGTGGGGCTGCGCCCGCGGCATCCGCTTCGGCACGGCCCAGCACCCACTGGAGGAGCTGGTCCACCAAGGCCAGGTGGAGATGAGCGTAGAGCTTGAGTTCCAGGCGGGCGGGAACCGCTACCTGGCCCTTCGACGCCACACCCGACGCAGCGGGGGGCGCTCTGGCGCCACCATCCTTGACCTCCAGGTCTCTACCGGCATTAGCTACCGCTCCATCGCGGGGAACTCAGTCCAAGAGACGGAGGAGAAGGTCGGACGGCTGCTGGGCATGGACTACAAGACCTTTATCAACAGCGCCTTCCTTCTTCAGGGCCGCGCCGACGAGTTCACCAAGGCCGAGCCTGCCGAGCGTAAGGAGGTCCTGGCCCGCATCCTGGACCTGGGGCTTTACGAGCGACTGGCGGAGCGGGCACGCCAGCAGGCGCGCCAGGGGGAGCAGGAGGCCAGGCTGCTGGAGGCGGAGCTGGCCCGCGCCGACGAGGCCCTCTCGCACCGGAGTGAGCACCAGCAGGCCCTGGACGCTGCCCGCCAGGAGCTGGTCAGCCTGGCACCGCAGGTGGAGGCTGCCCACCAGGGCATCCTGGACCTGCGGGTGCGCCTGGGCACTCTGGAACGGCGTGAGGCTGACCTCCAGCAGCTTGACAAGGCCATTGGCGACCGCCTCCAGGGACTCCAGGGCCTGGAGCGCCAGATAGCGGCCAAGGAGGCCCGCATCGCCGAGCTCACAGGGCAGGCCCGCAGGGGGGCAGAGGTAGAAGCGTCGGAAAGCGCCATCGAACGGCTTGAGCACCAGGTAGAGGAAGAACGAGGGGCGCTCCAGGCACTGCACGCCGGAATAGGCCATCGCGAGGCGGAGGGCAAGCGTCTGGAAAAGGAGCGCAAAGACCTCCTCCAGCGGTATGAGATGCTGAAGGTGTCCCAGGACCCCCGCTGCCCCCTCTGTGGCACCCTTCTGGGGCAGGAAGGGCGGCAGCATCTGGAGCAGGAGATCGAGTCCCAGGGTAAGGAGACACGCCGTCAACTGGACGAGACCGCCGCGGCGCTGGCCTCCCTCCGTGCCCAGGAGACCAGGGCCGCTGGTGCCCTCCGGGCGCTGGAGGCCGACCTGAGGCGGCAGCGGGCAGAGACCGAGGCCCGGCGGGCGCGGGTCCAGGAGGCCCAGAAGCGTCTGCCCCATGAACAGGAGGAGATGGACGGCCTCCGTGCCCTGGCTGCACGGCACCGTGCAGAGGTGGCCGAAAGCCAGGGCCGCAGGGAGACCCTGGCCCGTGAGCTGGTCGAGCTTCCGCAGCTACGCCGCCAGACAGGCGAAGCCGAAGTGGTCTATCGAGGACTGGAGGAGAGGCAGCGAAGGTTGCTGGCCCACCAGGAAGCGGCCGGACAAAGGCTGGCGCAACTGGCGGAGATGGAGACACAGCGCGGGCAGCAGGCAGCCAGACGAGAAGCCGTCCTGAGGGAGCAAGCCACCCACGACCTGCTGGCCGAGGCCTTTGGCCGAAGGGGGGTCCAGGCTATGCTCCTGGACGCGGCGTTGCCGGAGTTGGAGCAGCGGGCCAACGAGCTGCTCCACCGCCTCAGCGACGGCCGTATGACGGTGGCCCTCAGCACCCAGCGGCAGACGCGCCAGGGCAAGGTGGTAGAGACCCTTGACATCAAGGTGGCCGACGAGCTGGGGACTCGGAGCTACGAGATGTTCAGTGGCGGGGAGGCCTTCCGCGTCAACTTCGCCCTGCGGGTGGCGCTGGCCGGCCTGCTGGCCGCCCGCGCTGGCGCACCCCTGCGCACGCTGTTTGTTGACGAGGGCTTCGGTACCCAGGATGCCGCGGGGCGCGGGCGCTTGGTGGAGGCCGTCCAGGCCATCCAGAACGACTTCGACCTGATCGTGGTCATCACCCACATCGAGGAGCTCAAGGAGGTCTTCCCCACACGCATCGAGGTCACCAAAGGCCCTCTCGGCTCCACCTTCCAGACGGTGTTGGGCTAGAGGCAGCCGGGCCCTGGTGATACCATCCTGCTCCTGCCTGATGGTCGGCTTGAAGCAAACCGCTCGTGGTGAGTCCCGACTTTCGGGACTTGTCGGGACCGAACCACGAGCGGAAGAAACACTGGGGGGTGACCAGGACCGAGTGGTCCTGTTGTTGGGAACTGGGTGGTGAAGGACTAAGGGCTGACTTGTTGTGGTGAGGAGCGTGGGAGGCGCATGATTGATGTTGGTGCGATGCTTGTCAGACGCCGCAGAACGGGATAAGGAGGACAGACGAACGTATGCGCCTGGGCCACGAAATCCCACCACGGGTACAACCGAAAGACGACAACGAGTACCTGGAGCAGTTGACCAAGGCTATCTTCCGCGCCGGCTTTAGCTGGTCGGTGGTCCGCGAGAAGTGGCCAAACTTCGTAGAGGCCTTCGACAGCTTTGGCGTGGACGCCGTAGCCGCCTACGGCGATGACGACATCGTGCGGCTGCTGAACACCCCTGGCATCGTGCGCAACGGCCGCAAGATCGTTGCCACCGTCGAGAACGCCAGGATTGTGCAGCGGTTGGTCAAGGAACACAGCTCCTTCCGCAACTACCTGCGGTCGCTGGACGGGCTTCCTTACCCCCGCAAGCGCCAGGCCCTGGCAGCCCAGTTCAAGAACCTGGGCCCCACGGGCGTCTTCGTGTTCCTCTACAGCGTCAGTGAACTGGTGCCCTCCTGGGCGGAGCGCAACAAGTGAGCTGAAAGAAGACATTATGTCCGTTGTCAGCTATCTGAAGCTCACCCCAAAGCAAGAGTTCCTGAAGCAGTTCCAGCAGGAGATGGATGAGCTAACGCGTCTGGCCCGCGGACAGAAGGGCTTCATCAAGGTGGAGGTGCTCCGTCCTCTCAACGAGGCCACAACGTATGTGGTCCTCAGTGAGTGGGAGAGCGAGGCCGACTTCAAGGCCTGGGAGCACTCGCCCCGCCACCAGCAGGTGATGGACGACTTCAACCAACGCATAGGGCAGGGCTACAGCACCATGCGCATGACCAGGTACCGGTAGCTGCCCCCTCCTCCGACTCACCCCGAGGGCGGGAGCGGTCCGCTCCTCCGGGTCCCCGCTTGCGCGGGAACGTTGCCGTCCCCCTAGCCCGCATAGGCGCACATCCCGATGCGGGGCGAGTTGACCACCGGCAGAAGCATCTCTTCACCACACTCGTGGTCGGCGGCGCAAACGTTGCAGAGGAGACCGTTGTCCTCCCAGACGCAGGTGCTGCATACTTGCGTAGCAGCCTTGCCGCACCCCTGACATATCAGCGGGAGCGGCTCGTTCCGCGCCAGGACCCCGATGGACTTGCCCCGGACGACCCCTTCCCGCTCTGCAACCACCCGCAGCCTCAGGTTGGTGGCCGTACCAAAGTCGTATTGGTGCGAGAATGCCGTCCCAACGTCGAGCGTTTCCCCCAGGGCCACCCTCATGTCCCTGTCGTCCGGCTCAATGGCCTCGACGAAGTACGTCGTCTCTTCAATAACGAAGGCGCTCAGATGGCCGCAGCACTCCAGCCAGATGTCCCGCAGGACCCTGTCCAGGCTTTGCAGCGTCGCGTCGGCGGGGGCCTCGAGGTGAAGCCAGTATCCTGGCGCGTCGCTTCCCCGCACTACCAGGTGGAACAGCCGCGTCACGCGCTCCGGCCCCTTCCCTGGCAAGGGCCCTGGGTGGGCCTTCCGACAGGCCTGGACGTGGCGCGTCATCACGCTTACCGTGAACTCCCCTCCGCACAGGGAACACTTCCCTTTGGAGGCCACTCTCCTCATACTCTTCTCCTGGGATGAGACTGGGCGCTCGGCGCTGGCCGACAGGGGACTTTGCAGCAGTGTACCGGCGCCGGTGGTCCACGTCCATGGTCACACGTCTATCTCTTGGTCCCCACGTGGAGGGCCACCATCCCGAGCCCCACCCGCCGGTACCGGACCTGCTGTAATCCCACCTCTTCCATCAGCCGCGCGAACTCCTTTGCCGGGGGGAATGCCTCCACGGACGAGGGCAGGTAGGTGTAGGCCTCGCGGTTACCGGCCAGCCCTTGCCCCAGGAGGGGGACGACCCGTCGGAAATAGAAGCGCAGCAAGGACGAGGGCAGGCTGCGTCGCGTGATCGGGGTGATCTCCAGTACGGCCACGCGACCCTGGGGCCGCACGACCCGGACCATCTCGGCCAGGGCGTGGCGCACGTCCTGGACGTTGCGCATGCTGAAGCCGGAGGTGGCACACATGAAGGTGTTGTCCGGGAAAGGCAGGGCCAGGGCATCGCCCCGGACCCACGCCACCGCTGCTTGACCACTGCGGTGGTCTGCCTTGGCCCGCGCCAGGACCAGCATCTCCGGCACGAAGTCCAGCCCCACCACACGCTGCACCTCCCGGCGGCCGCCCAGGGCGAAGGCCAGGTCGCCGGTCCCCGTGGCCACGTCCAGGGCCGGGCCAGGGGCAACTCCTTCGGCGCCCAGGCGAGCGGCCAGGCGCCGCCAGCGCCCGTGCATCCCCGCCGTTATGATGGTGTTCATGAAGTCATAGCGGCGGGCAACGCGGGCGAACATGGCTGCTACGTAGCGGGCCTTCTCCTGGCCTTGCAGCCGGGCCACCGCAGTCCTCCTGCCTACCTTGCGCTCACCCAGAGGTGGAGGCCCCTCAGGGCCGCTGCCGCCTCACGAGACCGCGGAGCCAGCGCCAGCGGGCGAGGATGGCCCCAGGGATCACGCCGGCAAGGTGAAAGGGCAAGACCTCCTTCGCGTCAAGGTCCAGCCCCACCAGCCAGCGGAGCACGACGTAGGCGGGCCACACGGCCACGCCGGCCAGGATAAGGAGACGGCCTATCCGTTCGTCCAGGGGGCGCTGCCCATCCTTGCCCATGCCTTCCACCCCCTAGTCTCCCGTCTCAGCACCCATGTTGACCTCTCCCCTTTTAGGCCGCTCAGGCGCTGACCATCCTCCCGAGGCCCACACCAGCCGCTAGCAGCAGGCCAAACCACCAGTGGAGGCCGGCAGACTGCCGCATCGCCAGGGACATGGCGGGGCGGTCCTGGGCCAGCCAAACGCACCGCAGTGCCCTGATGGCCCGGGGCAGCGCCAGCCACGGCAACAACAGCATCAGCCCTTGGCTTCCCACCGCCGCTTGTAGGCTGACCGAGGCGAAGGCCGCAGCCACCAGGGCCGTCCAGGTCCAGCGGCCAAAGGGGTGCCCCAGCAGCGTCATCAGCGTCACTTTCCCGGCAGCGCGGTCCTCCTCCAGGTCGCGCAGGTCGTTGGCCACCAGGATAGCCGTTACCAGGCAGGCCACCGGCAGGGAGAGCCAAAGGGCCGCCAGGGTGACCTCCCGGGTATACACATAGTAGGTCCCCACCACCATCACAGGGCCCATAAAGAGGAACACCAGCGGCTGGCCCAACACCAGCTTTGCTACTGGCCGCGGGCGGGCCGCATACCCATACGCCACGGCCACGCTGGCGAGGCAGAGGGCTAGCAGGGGCCACCCTGTGATGACGACCAGGTAGATGCCGATCAGGGTGGCGAGGGAGAAGGAGACCAGCGTCCCGCTCCTGACGGCGCGGCTGGAAAGCAGCCCCAGGGCTATGACCTTGTACGGGGCCATAAGCTTCTGGCGCCCCTCCGGCCGGTCGTGGTCGGCATACTCATCTGCCAGGTTGGTGCCCACCAGGACCAGCAGCGAGCCCAGCAGCACCAGAAAGAACAGGGGCAGGCTGGCGCGGCGCTCCTGGAAGGCCAGGGCCGAGGCAGCCAACACGGGCACCACTGCGGTGGTGAGGCTGAAGGGGCGGGATGCCCAGTACCAAGCTTTGACGTAGTGACCTGTCCTGGCCCAAAAGGACGGTGCTTGCGTTGGCGCGTCAACAGCCACGTTCGCTTACCTCCCGGTGCACGGAAGACGCGAGGGCTCCGCGGCAAGGGCGCCCACTGCTTTCGGTGCGAGCTACCATGGGTGCCTGCGGAAACGCTCGTAGTTTGGAGGGCGCTTCTCCAGGAACGCCTTGGTGCCCTCTTGGCCCTCCTCGGTGGCGTAGTAGAGGGCGGTGGCGCCGTGGGCCAGGTTCTGGATGCCGTAGACGTGGTCGGTATCGGCGTTGAAGGCGTGCTTCAGGAAGCGCAGCGCCGTGGGGCTGCGCTGCAACAGCTCCTTCCCCCAGGCCATCACCTCAGCCTCCAGCCGCTCCGGCGGCACTATCGCGTTGACCAGGCCCATCTCCAGGGCTTCCTGGGCCGTGTAGCGGCGGCAGAGGTACCAGATCTCCCTGGCCTTCTTCTCGCCCACGACGCGGGCCAGGTAGATGGCGCCGAAGCCGCCATCGAAGCTGCCGTACTTGGTCCCAATCTGACCGAACATTGCCCGGGACGACGCAATGGTGAGGTCGCACAGGACGTGGAGCACGTGGCCTCCGCCGATGGCATAGCCGTCCACCATGGCGATGACCGGCTTGGGGACCTCGCGGATGAGCCGGTGCAGGTGGGTCACCTGGAGGCGCAGGCTGCCGTCCTGGTCGCGGTACCCGCCCCCGCCGCGCACCTTCACATCGCCGCCGACGCTGAAATTGCCTTCCGTGCCCGTCAGCACCGCGACGCCCACCTCCTGGTCGTACCAGGCATCCTGGAAGGCCTGCCGCATCTCGTCAATGGTGCGGGGCCGAAAGGCGTTCAGGACCTTGGGCCGATTGATGCGGACGAAGGCAACGCCCTCGCGCTTCTCGTAGATGATGTCCGTAAAGTCCGCCACTGATGCCTCCGGTTGAGTGGGTTTCAGTACAACACTTGCAGGGATAGCTCGGACAACTATGTCGCACGGAGCAGGTCATCCAATGGCCTACATGGGTGCAGACGAGCTAATCTCCCGTGAAGCGCGGCGCCCGCTTCTCGGCGAAGGCCCGAATACCCTCCTCGAAATCATGGGTGGCTGCCATATCGCCAATGGCGTGGGCCTCGCTGCCCAGGTGGGTCTCTAGAGAGCTTTGCCAGCTTGCGCTCAGCAGCGCCCTCATGCGGCCGTAGGCGGCCGTGGGGCCCTGGGCCAGCTTCGCCGCCACCTCCTGGGCCCGCTTTACCAGTTCGGCCGGGGCCACCACCTGGTTGACCAGCCCCCACCGCAGCGCTTTCGGCGCGTCCAGGGGCTCGTTCAGCAGGTACAGCTCCATCGTCCGCCCCTGGCCAATGAGCCGCGGCAGCAGGTAGGTGGTGGAGGCATCCCCAGTGGCGCCGATGTTGCTGTAGGCCATGACAAAGCGAGCGTCCTCCGCCGCGATGCGCAGGTCGCAGGCCAGGGCCAGGCCAATCCCCGCCCCAGCCGCAACGCCGTTCACCGCCGCAACGGTGGGCTTGGCAAGAGCGGCCAGGGGAAGCACGATGTCGCGGTGCAGCCGGTGGGCGTACTCTCGCACGTAGGCGGCGAATTCCAGCTTGCCCTGGGTCCCCTGGGCCTGAGAGAACTCCTTCACATCGGCGCCAGCGCAGAAGGCGCGCCCCGAGCCGGTCAGCACCACTGCCCTCACCGCAGGGGCGCGGCACTCCCCCAGCGCCTGCGATAGCTCTTGCTCTGCCGCCGGAGAGAGGGAGTTGAAGGCCGCGGGACGGTTCAGGGTGATGGTGGCCACGCCATCGGCCACTTGGTAGAGCAGAGTCTCATAGGACATGATGCCCCTTTCTCTGTTGCCCTGCGTCACCTGGGTGCTGGCAACATCATATGCATGGCCATGCCTACAGGGTGATCTCATGCAGGTCGGGTGCCACCAGAAGGCGTGGCTCCGTCAGCGCCTGGACCTCGTCGGCGGTCCAACCCGGGGCCACCTCCTTCAGGAGCAGCCCCTGAGGGGTCATGGCGAGCACCGCAATGTCGGTGACAACGAGGCTGACGCGCCCCCGGACGGTCAAGGGGTAGCTGCACTCACGAACGACCTTGGGGTGGCCCTTCTTGTCAACGTGCTCCATGGTCACAATGATACGCTTGGCCCCCGCTGCCAGGTCCATGGCGCCGCCGATGTTGCCAATGCCCCGCTCCGGCAGCATCCAGTTGGCCAAGTCACCCTTCTCGGAGACCTGGAGGGCGCCCAGCACGGAGATATCAACGTGGCCGCCGCGCATCATGGCGAAGGCGTCGGCGGAATGGAAGAAGGCCATGCCCGGCACCCACTTCAGGAACTGGCCTCCGGCGTTGATGAGGTCCATGTCCTCCTGGCCTGGGTCAGCCATCGGTCCGTAGCCCAGCACTCCGCTCTCCGAGTGGTACAGGAGCTGCCGCCCCTCTGGTACGTACTGGGACACCAGCGTCGGGATGCCGATGCCCAGGTTGACCACGGCCCCGTCGGGCATCTCCAGTGCCGCCCGCATGGCAAGGGTGTCCCGGTCCAGGCGCGGCTTCTCTAAGAGGCTTGCCATGTCTGCCACTGTCCGCCTCCTGTTTGGCAACAAGGACTACGTTGTTTCCAAGAATAGCGATTCAAGCTGTAGGTCGGGTTTCCCAACCCGACCGTCCGCCGCGGGCAGGTTTGTCCCGACATGTCGGGATGCCCTACGGGGGTCTATCGCTGTTTTCGGGCTGTTGCGGGCCTTTTCGGATTCACGGCTTGGCCCTGGCGCCGACCCTGGCATAGTAGGTCTCGGCCAGGACCGGCGTGTCGTCTTTGGGGCGCGGCACCACGCGGTCCACGTAGATGCAGGGTGTGATGATGCACTCCGGGTCCAGGCCCCCCACCTCCACAATCTCGTCGGCCTCCACAATGGTGACCCTGGCCGCCGTGGCCATGACAGCGTTGAAGTTGCGCGATGAACCTTTGTACACCAGGTTCCCGGCGCGGTCAGCCCTGGCAGCGCGGACGAAGGCGAAGTCCGCTGTCAGGGCGTACTCTAGCACGTGCTCCCGTCCGTTGATGGCCCGCGTCTCCTTGCCCTGGGCCACCAGGGTGCCCGCGCCGGTTGGCGTGTAGAAGGCCCCGATGCCGGCGCCGCCTGCTCGGATGCGCTCGGCCAGGGTGCCCTGGGGCACCACCTCCAACTCGATCTTGCCCTGGCGGAAGGCGCGCTCGAAGGGCGTGACGCGGGATGGGTTGCCGGCGACGGGGAAGGAGGCGATGATCTTCTTCACCCGCCCGTTCTCGATGAGGATGGAGTGGTCAATGTATGCCCTACCGCCGGGGACGCCAAAGCCAGCCGTCATGCCAATGCCAGCGGTGTTGGAGATGAGGGTGAGGCCCTTGACCCCCCGCTCCCAGAGGGTAAGCAGGAGGAACTGGGCCATGCCGCCAGGCCCACCAAAGCCGTCCACGAAGATGCTGGCCCCGTCGAAGACGTCCGCCACCGCCTGGCGGAAGTCAGGAACGACCTTGTCTAGCGGCACAGCCCCCCCTTGCGCAGAGTGTTCACTGGATTATAGCCGGTGCCCACGGGTTTTGCAGGGGGCGGGGCTGCTCCGCTGCTAGAGGCAGTTGTGGCTACTCGAAGTACCTACGCCTTGTGCGCCCTGGCCGCGGCCAGCCGACGCACCAGCCAGGCCAGCAGGGCGGCCAGCACCAGCACCTCGGGCAGCCACAGGGGGCTCAGGACAGCGGCGCGGATGGCAAAGTCCGCCAGGTTCTGCCCACCACCCGATAGCGTCCGCACCGCGCTCTTGGCCGTCTCCCTGGCACTCCAGCCAGGGCTTACCAGGGGCTTGGTGCTGGCTAAGGGCAGCAGCTCCACGTTGATCAGCACGGTGGCCGAGGTGCGCTCCAGGTAGAGGGTGCGGGCCTTGAAGCTTTCGATGTCGCCACGCACCTGCGTGAGCTGGGCCTGCACCTTCAGAATGTCCTCCACGGTCTGGGCCCTGTCCATGACCCCCCGGAGCTGCTTCTCGCTGGCCTCCAGGTTGTCCAGGCGTGCCTTGAGGTCCACATACTCCTCGGTGACGTCCTGGCCGCTGTTCTGCTCGGCTGGCACGCGGGAGGCCATCCCCCGCACCCGGGCCAGCGCCTCCTCCGCCTTCTCCGACGGCACGCGGAAGCTGATGCTGGCGATGGTGTCCTGCTCCTCCTGCCCCCGGAGGGAGGTGGAGACGACGAATCCCCCCATCTGGCCCACCATGGCGGAGATGTCCTCCACGGCCCGAGGCACATCCTGGATGATGGCCATCATGTTCACCGTTCGCACCACCATGCGGGCCTGCGGCTGGGCAGCGGACCGGCTGTCCGAGAAGCTAAGGGCGGCATCCTTCCCGAAAGCGAAGGGCGCAGGCGTTGGTGTGGACGCCGGCGGGCGAGTGGGTCCCGGAGCGCCTGGAGAACCAACGGACTCCCTGCCTCCTCCACCGCAGGCGGTTGCTAGCAGTGCCAGGAGCAGCAGGGACAGGGGTAACCCTAGCAGAATGCCTTTCTTGAGCGTCATGGCGTCTCCCATCTGGGCTGCCCTCGTTGAGGGCCGGACCCAGGCAAATGCTCCACCCCACCTAGAGAACGGCTGGGCCGTTGCCTAGGTTAGCGCTTCTCGCATTGTGGCACAACTGTCCCCAGCAGAGGCGGCCGCCCACGGCAGTTTCGGATAGAATAGGTTGAAGGCTAGGCAGACCAATGAGGCCGAGATGTCGAGGCCGCGGCCAGCCACGGCCGTGAACGCACCGCGGCCTACAAGGAGGGCAGCGCTGGCTACCGAAGGAACGGCTGATGTCATCGTGGTGGGTGGTGGCATCGTTGGGTGCGCGGCTGCGTACTTCCTGGCACGCCAGGGGGCCCGGGTGACCCTGGTGGAGCGGGACTCCCTGGGGAGCCATGCCTCCGGCTTTGCCCTGGGCGGGCTTACCCCCTTCCCCGGACACAACAAGCCCCCCGAGTACCTGGCGTGGACGCGGGAGGCGTTCCGCCTCCATGCCACCCTGGCCGAGGAGCTCAAAAACGAGACCGGGGTGGCTACCAGCTTCCAGCAGAGGGACGGGCTGTGGATAGCCCTTAGCCCCCAGGACCGGGATGACCTCTGCGGCATCATCAGCCACTACCGCCAGCTTGGGTTTGCCGTGGACTGGCTGGAGCCTCAGGAGGCTACAGCGCGGGAGCCTCTGCTGTCCCCTGCCCTGCTAGGGGCGATGGTCAGTCCGGAGACGGCTGTCGTAGAGCCCTACCGCCTGGTGCTGGCCGTGGCCCAGGCAGCGGAGAAGCGAGGGGTGCAGGTCCGGCACGGTGAGGTGGCCGGCCTGGAGCGGCAGGGTGGCCGGGTCACTGGCGTCACGCTGCGCCATGGCACACTATCCGCGCCCCGGGTGGTGCTGGCCCTGGGTCCCTGGAGCGAGGAGGCCAACGGATGGCTGGGGTCCCCTATCCCCGTCGGCCCGCTGAAGGGGCAGATCCTCCGCCTGAGGCTGCCCGGGAAACCGCTGACCTGCTACGTGAGCTGGCACGCCAGCTATGCCGCCACCAAGGAGGACGGCCTGGTGTGGGCCGGCTCGACGGAGGAGGAGGTCGGGTACGATGAGCAGCCGACGGTAGCAGCGCGCAATGCCATTCTCCACGACTTGGTGCAGATGGCCCCGGCCCTGGCTGAGGCCCAGCTCGTCCGCCAGACCGCGTGTCTGCGCCCCCTGAGCGCCGACGGGCTACCGGTCCTGGGGCCCGTGCCGGGCATCGAGGGGCTGGTGGTGGCCACCGGCGGCGGACGGCGGGGCATCTTGCTGGGTCCCCTGCTGGGCCGCGTGGCCGCCGAGTTGGTGCAAGGCCGTACCCCCTCGATGCCCCTGGGCCCCTTCTTGCCTGCCCGCTTCGCCCACGGGGTCCAACCCACGCCACGCTCCGCCTGGGAGTGGAACGCCTAGGTAAGGCGTGGCCTTGTTGACATCCTCCCATCCCCAGTGTCCACCCCTCTCCTCAGCTAATAGCAGTCCACCTCGCGTACGCAAGGGTGTCATCCCACCAAGCTTGGCGCAGGGTGTCCCCAGGCCGTTTGGCTCGGCCGGGGATGGGCCATTCGTCCCTTGACAGAGGGTATGCAAATGCACACGATTAGTGTGCACAAACCCCAAGACTTTGTGTGGGCAACCGGTGGTGATGTCAGTGATGAGTACACTGTTGTAAGGAGGTGCAACTCGTGCGGCTCCAGCCACGCCGGCTCTCCTATCTGCCGCTTCTCAAGGGGCTGTCCCGCTCCCGGCTTCTGGTAGCCCTTCCCCTCCTGCTCGTGTTGGCACTGGGGCTTGCGGCCTGTCGAGGCGAGCCCGCCACCCTCACCGTCTACTCCGGCCGCAGCGAGGAGCTGGTGGGCCCCATCATCGAGCAGTTCCGTAAGACCACCGGCATTGACGTGCAGGTCCGCTACGGCGGCACCGCCGAGCTGGCCGCCACCATCCTGGAAGAGGGGCAGAACAGCCCGGCGGACGTCTACTGGGCCCAGGACGCCGGTGCCCTGGGCGCGCTTTCCAAGGGCGGGAAGCTGGCGAAGCTTCCGGACTCAGTCCTCAACAAGGTGGAAGGGCGCTTCCGTTCCCCAAAGGGTGAATGGGTGGGGGTAACGGGGCGCGCGCGTGTGGTTGCGTACAACACGAAGAATGTGACTGAGGCAGACCTGCCGGACTCCATCAGCGGCTTCACTGACCCCCAATGGAAGGGGCGCATCGGGTGGGCGCCCACCAATGGCTCGTTCCAGGCCTTCGTCACTGCCCTGCGCATTGCTGAGGGTGATGCCAAGGCACGCCAATGGCTGGAGGGCGTCAAGGCCAACGGTGCCAAGACCTATGGCAACAACAGCGCCATTGTACGGGCCGTGGCTACCGGCGAGGTGGATGTGGGCTTTGTCAACCACTACTACCTGTACACCTTCCTCAAGGAGCAAGGCCTCTCGTTCCCCGTCCGCAACTACTCGCCCAGGGCCGGCGATGCCGGCGCCATGATCAACGTGGCTGGGGTGGGTGTCCTGGGTACCTCGAAGCATCGGCAAGAGGCCCTCCGTTTTCTGGAGTACCTGCTCTCCAATGAAGCCCAGAAGTACTTTGCGGGGGATACCCCGGACGACGCCTTCGAGTACCCGCTCGTGGCGGGCGTCCCCACCCACCCAGACCTGCCCTCGCTCTCCCAGATCAAAACACCAAACATTGACCTGAGCAACCTGGATGACCTGCAAGGGACGCTGCGGCTACTCCGGGATGTTGGCGTGGTGAGCTAGCATGGGCGCTTCGTTGCTGGTCACGGCGCGGGAGACTCTGGAAGCCAGTCTGGTGATTGGCATCCTGCTGGCCTACCTGGCCCAGACCAAGAACCGCCACTATTTCCCCAGCGTGTGGCTTGGCGTTGGGCTGGCGGTGGCCGCCAGTGGGCTGCTGGGAACGGCCCTGTTCCTCACCATCGGAGGCCTTGCGGGACGGCCAGAGGAGGTCTTCGAGGGTGTGGTCATGTGGGCTGCCGCTGGGGTCCTCACCTATGTCCTCTGGTGGATGGGTAAGCAGGGCCGCAACATGGCCAAGTCGCTACAGGGAGAGGCCAGGGCCGCCCTGGGGAAAGGTTCCACCCTGGCGATTACCACTCTGGCCTTTCTCGCCGTGTTCCGGGAGGGGGCTGAGACGGTCCTGTACCTATCCGCTATCGCCAGCAGCAGCGGTGGGCCGGGGGTGATTACTGGGGCGGCTACAGGGTTCGGTATTGCCGCCCTGGCGGGGTACGTGGTCTACAAGGGGGGCAGCCGCTACCTGGACCTCCGCGTTTTCTTCAGGGTCACCACCATCATCTTGCTGGTGTTCGCCGCTGGCCTTGTGGGAAAGGCCACCCTGGCCTTCCAGGCGGCAGGCATCTTCCCCGGCACCATAGCGGTCTGGGACACCTCCCACCTGTTGTCAGAGACCGTGGGTGTGGGTGCCGTGCTGGGGGTCCTGGTGGGCTACACCGCAACGCCGTCTCTGCTCCAGGTCATCTTCTGGCTAGGGTACGTGGCCCTGGTGGTGGCGCTATACGTGGACCTGGGAGGCAGGCCCAGGGAGGGAAGGTATGAGGAGCCGTTCTCGCCCATTGGGTCGGGCTACCAGCACATCCTGTACCGTGTCCTGCGTTGGCCCCGCCTCACAACCCTGGTGCCAGCCCTCATGGGCCTTACGCTGGTGCTTCTGCTGGCTGTGGCCCTCTTTGGAATAGATGTCGGCCCCTTCAACAATCAGGGAATGCTACGATGGGGCCCCTTCCTGGGTGAAGAGAACGAGAACAACCTGTTCAACTTCGTCATGTGGATTGCCTGGCTACCCCTGCTCTCGCTGGGGACGGTGCTCCTGGGGCGACTCTGGTGCGGCAACCTCTGCCCGCTGCGCCTGGTCACTGACTGGGCCAGGGTCCCGGTGGAGAGGCTCACCCGGAAGGGCTCGCCCATCCAGCCGTACATGCGCATCGGCTGGCTCCTTCCCGTCGCCTTTATCCTCATCACCTTCTTCGTCAAGTGGTGGCCGGTCCAGACCGTTGCTCGCTACGGGGCCATCATGTTCCTGGTCATCTTGGCTCTGGCCGTCGCCGTGGGCTTTCTTTTCCGCCGGGGCACCTGGTGCCGTTACATCTGCCCAGTGGGAGGCTGGCTGGCCCGGATAACCCGCCTCAGCCCCCTGGCCCTTCGAGCTGACCTGGCGGTCTGCGCCTCCTGCCATGACAAGCCCTGTCTGAGAGGGACTGCCCTGGCTGGCCGCTGTCCGGCCTATCTCAACCCCTCTCGGCTGGAGTCCAACCGCTACTGCCTCAAGTGCTGGGCCTGCGCCACCAACTGTCCGCCGGAGAGAGCCTCCCTCAAGCTGGGTTGGCGTTTCCCCGGGGCCGAGCTGCTGAAGCCCTACGCCCCGGACCTCTGGGAGTCCCTCTTTGTTGCCAGCTTGCTGGGCATGTACATGGCTACAGGGCACCGCTCCGTGGCGCTGGCGGGGCTCCCCTGGCCTCTGCTGTTCTTCGGCATGATAGCGCTTACCACCATAGCCTACGTGGCCATCTGCGCCGTCAGCGCGCCGCTGGCGGGTATCTCCTTCCGCAAAGCGTTGACGGTGTTTGGCTACATCTTCCTGCCCGTAGAGTTCAGCGCGGCGGTCATCGCGTTTGGCGACGACGCCCTGGAGTTCTTTGGCATTGTCCAACCCGCGGCCGCCGTCTTGTTGGCCATCGGCTTCATCTGGAGCGTCATCCTGGGCGTCTCTATCTTGCGCAACCAGAGCCGGGGCCCGCTCCGAGCGATAGCCAGCGGGGTGCCCCTGGGCCTGACCCTGGTCACCATCCTGTTCATCTGGCTCCAGTG
The DNA here is from genome assembly GCA_016210325.1 of Chloroflexota bacterium. Taxonomy (GTDB): domain Bacteria; phylum Chloroflexota; class Dehalococcoidia; order Lucifugimonadales; family HRBIN23; genus JACQUK01. Next base: position 19,358 of record JACQUK010000050.1, on the reverse strand, counting down.
GTACGCCTCGGGCACGGTGATTGACCTGACGTAGCTGAAGCCCAAGAAGGAGCGTGGTGCAACCGCACAGGCAACGACGGGGACAATGAGTTGGGCATGGTCACCTTTGTCAGCACGCTCTAAGGTACAATGCTCTGCACCAGGCAAAGAGGAGGACATGGCGCCTCGTGGCAATCATTGAACGGACCGCCGCACAGGGGGTGGTCCCAACGCAGCGGCGGGGATTGCGGGTGCCCAGGCCGCCTTGGGCGGTGCTGGCGCCCGCCATCCTGGTGGCAGCGGCCATGGTGTTGCCGTTGGCCTACCTGATGGTGCGGACCGTATCCGCCGGCGGCGAGGCGCTGGAACTCCTGTGGCAGCCACGCACCCTGGAGGTCCTGGGCCGTACCCTGCTGCTGGCCGCCACGGTGAGCTTCGGCGCCGTGACCATTGCGGTGCCGGTGGCATGGCTGACCGTGCGTAGCGACCTGCCTGGGCGCCGGCTCTGGGCGGTGGCTACGGTGCTCCCATTGGGCATCCCCAGCTTCGTCGGGGGCCTGGCAGCGGTGGCCGCCCTGGGCCCACGCGGGATGCTTCAGCAGCTTCTGGAGCGTCCTTTTGGGGTGGAGCGGCTGCCGGAGATCTACGGCTTCTTTGGCGCTGCACTGGTGTTGACCCTGCTCACCTACCCTTACGTGCTTCTCAGTGTCCGGGCGGCGCTGTGGGGCCTGGACCCGGCCCTGGAGGAGGCATCCCGCAACCTGGGACAGGGCCCCTGGCACACCTTCCGGCGGGTGGTGCTGCCTCACCTGCGGCCCGCCATCGTGGCCGGCGCGCTGCTGGTGGCCCTCTACACCCTGAGCGACTTTGGCGCCGTGTCCCTGCTGCGCTTCGACTCCTTCACCCGGGTTATCTACCTCCAGTACCAGTCCTCTTTCGACCGGACGCTGGCCGCCGTCTTCTCTCTGGTGCTGGTGGCCCTGGCCGCCGCCCTCCTGGTGCTGGAGGCCCGGACCCGGGGGAAGGCCCGCTACCACCGCAGCACCGTGGGAGTCCTCCGTCCGCCGCGGACGGTAGCCCTGGGGCACTGGCGCTGGCCCGCCCTGGGGTTTTGCGCACTGCTGGTAAGCGCCGCCCTTCTTATGCCCGTGGCTGTCCTCGCCTACTGGCTGGCACGTGGCCTGGCGGCGGGGGAGCCCCTCCGGCTGGTGTGGCAGGCGGCGGCCAACTCCCTCTACGTGTCGGCCCTGGCGGCGCTGGCCACGGTGGCAGCGGCGCTACCAGTGACCGTCCTGCTGGTCCGCTACCCCGGCCGCGTCAGCGCCCTGGTGGAGCGGGCCACCTACGTGGGCTTTGCCCTGCCGGGCATCGTTATCGCCCTGGCGCTGGTATTCTTCGGGGCCAACTTCGCCCCGTTCCTGTACCAGACTCTGGGGCTCCTCGTGCTCGCCTACGTCGTGCGTTTCCTGCCCCAGGCCGTGGGCGCAGCACGGGCATCGCTGCTCCAGGTCAACCCAAGCCTGGAGGAGGCCGCTCGCTCCCTCGGGCACTCGCCGACCAGGGTGCTGGCCACCGTGGTGGTCCCGCTGGTGCGCCCGGGGATTCTGGCCGGCGCTGCCCTGGTGTTCCTGACCACCATGAAAGAGCTGCCGGCCACGCTGTTACTAAGCCCCATCGGGTTCAAGACCCTGGCCACCTCCATCTGGTCAGCCGCCGAGGCAGCCTTCTTTGCACGGGCGGCGGCGCCTGCGCTGCTGCTGCTCCTGGTGGCTGCTGTCCCCACCGCTCTGCTAATGCTGGGAGAGGGAGAGCGACAACGGTGAGTGGAGTCGTGGTACGCTGTCGCGGCCTGGGCAAGGCCTTTGGCCCCGTGGTGGCCGTGGACCGGCTGGACCTGGATCTGGAGCATGGGCGGGTCCTGGTGTTGCTGGGCCCCAGCGGGTGCGGCAAGACTACCGTCTTGCGGCTCATCGCCGGGTTTGAGGCCCCTGACTCTGGCGCGGTTGAGGTGGGTGGCCAGTTGGTGGTGGGGCCTGGCGCCTTTGTGCCCCCTGAGAAGCGCCGCGTGGGCATGGTGTTCCAGGACTACGCCCTGTTCCCGCACCTGACCGTACGAGAGAACGTGGCTTTCGGCCTGCCCAGGGGGCGGAGCGACCGCGTGCGGGACGTGCTGGCCCTGGTGGGCCTTACTGGCATGGAGGGGCGTCTGCCCCACGAGCTCTCAGGAGGCCAACAACAGCGGGTGGCCCTGGCCCGGGCCCTGGCCCCTGACCCGAAGGTCTTGCTGCTGGACGAGCCCTTCTCCAACCTGGACGCCCGCTTCCGCGCCCAGGTGAGGGAGGACATCAAGAGGATTCTGAAGGCCAGCGAGGTCACGGTCATTTTCGTAACCCACGACCAGGAAGAAGCCCTGTTCATGGGGGACATGATTGCGGTGATGAACCAGGGGAGGCTGGAGCAGGTGGACACCCCGGAGCGGGCCTTCCACGCGCCACAGACGCCTTTCGTGGCCCGCATCATGGGCATGGCAGACTTCCTGCCCGCGCACCCTTCAGATGGGGCCCTGCTCACCGAAGTGGGACCTCTTCCCCCCCTCTCGGCAGTCGGGCCGGGCGATACCGTGGAGGTCATGGTGCGCCCGGACGACCTGCTGTTCCGCCCCGCCGAGGAAGGACAGGGCCAGATCGTCGGCCGTGTGTTCCAGGGTGCCTTCTACCTGTACCAGGTAGCCCTGGATTCCGGCCTGGTGGTGCACTGCCTCCAGCCCCACACCGTGGACTACCCCGTGGGCCTCCGGGTCCAGGTCCGACTGAACCCGGCCCACCTGCCGCTGTGCTTCGTCAACGGCAGCTCCTTGCCGCCGGGAGCCGGGCTGAGTCCGTGGGAGCGCTGAGCGTTCCGCACCCATCCCGGGAAGGGTGCGGGTTGTGCCTCCTCCTGTTGGTACCCCGCTTTCCGAGGCAATGATACCCCGTTCAGTAACCTTTTCTAGGCCATTCGGCATCTTGACATCCCCGAAATGGGCGGGTCTACAATCTATGCTAATGTGACTGCGGCGGGGCCATTCTTGTGCCGCGGCCGGGTGGAGAAAGGGGGAAGTGAGCTATGCGTCACGAAGCAAAGCGAGCCGGGCAAGCACTCCTTATAGCCATAGTAGGCATCCTGGTTTTCCTGACCACGGCAGGCCCGGGCAGGCCAGCCCTGGGCGGGCCAGTGCGTGTCCTGGTGGCCTTCCAGGACGGTGTGGCCAACGTAGCAGCCGAGGGCACCTTGCTGGCCCGCGGCGCGGTGGTGCAGCAGCAGTTGCAGAACACGCCATTCACAGCCTTCGTGGTTCTGTTGCCAGAGGAGGCCATCCCAGCCCTGGGCCAGGCCCGCGGTGTGGCCAGAGTAGAGCGAGACGTGGCGGTCCAGCTCCTGCCGGGAGAAGCGGCTGCCCTGGGGCCCAAGAAGCCAGGTCCGATCTCTCAACCGGCGGAGGTCCTGCCCTGGGGCGTCAACCAGATTGATGCCGACCTGGCCTGGTCCACCAGCAAGGGGACCGGGGTGAAGGTCGCTATCATTGACACGGGCATCAGCAAGAGCCACCCGGACCTTGCTCCCAACATCAAGGGGGGCACGAACTTTGTTGCGATCAGAGGCAGGGTTGACCCCAGCAAGTGGGACGACGACAACGGCCACGGCTCCCATGTGGCGGGCACCGTTGCCGCAGCAGACAACGACATTGGCGTCATTGGCGTTGCGTCGCAAGCCAGCCTGTATGCCGTCAAGGTGTTGGACAGGAACGGCTCAGGCTCCCTCAGCAATGTGGTAGACGGCATCTGGTGGTCCATCAACAACAACATGCAGGTCATCAACATGAGCCTGGGCTGCAACTGCCCCACCGGCTCTCTGGAGCAGGCGGTCAACGCAGCCTACGCCGCCGGCATCGTGGTGGTGGCGGCGGCAGGCAACTCCGGCACTGCCGACGGCAGCGGCGACACCGTCATTTACCCCGCCAAGTACGCTTCTGTCATCGCCGTGGCGGCCACCAACAGCAGCAACACCCGGCCCTCGTGGTCCAGCACCGGGCCGGCCGTGGAGCTGGCTGCCCCCGGCGTCAGCATCCTCTCCACCTGGAAGGGGACCGTGTACAGCACCATCAGTGGCACCTCCATGGCGTCGCCGCATGTGGCTGGGTCCGCAGCCCTGGTGCTGGCTGCACCGGTGCTGCCGCAGTATGACCTGAACGGAGACGGCCAGTACAGCGCTGCTGAGGTCAGGGCCGCCCTTCAGGGTAGTGCCGACGACCTGGGCGCAGCGGGGCGCGACAACCTGTACGGGTACGGCCTGGTGGACGCCCAGGAGGCTACGACTGGCGTCCAGCCACTGTAGCTCCAGTCTTCTCTGAGAAGCACGGGTCGAAGAAGGGCCACCGCCGATGTGGCCCTTCTTCTTTTGCCGGGCTGCTGTAGGATAGGGCCGTGGACGGGCGGCCATAGAGAGCCGGCCCAGAAGCTGTCCGGAAACTCGCTCAGCCACCGCCTGATAGTCATTGAGTAAATGCAGTGACAGGGCTGGGCCGCTTTATTTGTCACTCTGAGCGAAGCGAAGAGTCTCAGAACAGCCTGAGATTCTTCGGTCGTCCCGATACGGTCGGGACTCCCTCAGAATGACAGGAAAACTGCTATCCTTTTTGTCAAAGACCATAATGGGGGGCGGCATGATGCCCCACCCTGGTGGGTGGGGTCGAAAGCCCAGTTTCCGGACGGACTCCAAGAAGGAGCGCCGACCCGTTGCAGGTCCAGCAGATGTCCAAGCAGCAGCTTCTGAGCTTCCTGGCCGAGCTACCCCTCCGGGAAACAGACGGCATCACGGCCTACCTTCGGCCCCCGGTCTCTTTGGAGACCCTGGCCGCGTGCGATTCTCAGGTGGCGGCGTGGGCCGCTGGCCGTCCAACCCTGGCCCGGCTCCTGGGGTCCTCCGAGACTGGGGCCGCAGTCTTCTGGAGCCCCGCCGGGCAGGTCGTTGTGTTGCCTCCCTTCCCAGTCCCAGAGGCGAGTTGCTACCATCGGTGGGAAGCTAGCCCCTTGCGGGCCATGCTCGAGTTGCCCCGCCAGGTGGCCCTGGTGCTGCTGCGCCGCGGTGGCTATGCCATCGGCCTTTTTCAGGGCGAAGCCCTCATCGCGTCCAAGACCGGAACCCGCTATGTGCAAGGACGTCAGCGGGCCGGAGGCTCTTCAGCGCCGCGGTTCGCACGGCGCAGGGCCAAGCAGGTACACGAGCTGCTGAAGGAGGCCTGCCAGGAGGCCCAGGAGAAGCTTTCGCCCCATGAGGCGACCATCGAGCGGGTTTTCCTGGGGGGCGATTGGCTGGCCTTGCGCCGGCTCCAGCAGGGCTGCCCCTTGCTGGCCCGGCTGGCGGCGAAGACGGCCCATCGGGTCCTGAACGTACCGGAGCCCCGCCAGGCAGTGCTGGCCCAGGCGCTACACCAGGCCTGGAGCAGCACGGTGGTGATGGTCCCTGCCGAGGAAGTACCGGAGCGCAGCAGTTGAGTCGGAAGGCTCACGCGGGAGGCTGGTGGCCCTCTGGGGGCGGCGCAAGGCACTTCAGAAGGTCACGGCGGGCCACAATGCCCACCAACTTGCCGCCGTCAACCACTACCAGGTGGCGGACGCCCTTCTCCAGCATCAGGCTGGCCAGCTTCGGGATGGGAGTGTCACGGGTCACCGCAACGACCTCGTGGGACATGACCTGCTTCACGGGCAACGTGCGGGCGCGCTGATAGGCCTCCAGCACCTCCTCGCTGGCAGACACCCACATTCCCAAGAGCGAGAAGACCTTGTGCTCCGCTTCCGGAAGCGGGACTGCGGCTGGCACCAGGTTGGTCTCGGTGATGATCCCCACCACCCGGCCCTGGGCATCCACCACCGGAAGGCAGCCGATGTCGCGGTCCAGCATCAGGCGGGCTGCCTTCTCCACCGTGGCCTCTGGGCCGATGGAGATGGGCGGCGCCGACATGATGTCTCTGGCCGTCAGCGTGGGCCCGCCCGACGGGGCCGGTGCTGCTGGGCTACCCACCCTCAACGCTCCTGGCGCTTGGCGGCGGAGGGCCGCAGGATGACCACGGGGATGTCCAGGGCGCCCAGGACCTCGTTGGCGACGCTGCCGAAGAACCGTTGGTACGCGGCGCTCTTGCCGTGGCTGGAGATGACCACCATATCAACCCCGTGCTCGTGGGCGTAGCGGACGATCTCCTGGGCCGGGCGACCCACGGTCACGGCCCAGTGGACCTCGATCTGCTGGGTTTCCAACTCCCCCTTGACCTTCTGGAGGTAGCTATCAATCTGGGCAGCGGCCTGCTTCTCCTGCGGGGTCAAGGGCCTGGGGACGACGCCGGCCCCAGGGACAACGTGGAAAAGGGTAATTGTGGCGGAGAAGGCCCGCGCCAGGGCAGCGGCGTGAGGGATGGCAGCGGCAGCCACCTCGGAACCATCCAGTGGGACCAGGATATGCTCGTAGCGGGTCTCTTCCACAGTAGAACCTCCTCTATTCTGCCCAAGGGAGCCCTAGAACTGCCACCATTCGTACCAGCGTCCCAAGGGCAGGTCCATAATGACCAGGTCATCAGGGCTGCCCTTCACGTCCTTGATATAGCCCGGCAAGGTAGCCAGGCGCACAAACCCCAGCCGCTCTGCCGTCTGGAGGGCAGTGGTCTGGGCACGGGCCGCCACCTCGTAGGTCAGGCGCTCCAGTCCGGCTTCGTAGGCAATGGCTGCCAGCTCCGAGATGAGGGCCGTGCCCAGCCCCCGGTTTCGATACTCGGGGTCCACCACTACCCGTACCTCGCCCACATGGCAGCGGGCACCCGCACGACGCCGGTGCAGGGTGGCGTCAGCCACCACTCGCCCATCCGCCAGCGCCAGCAGCGGCAGGGACCGGTCGTAGTCCAGCCCCTCGGACCACTGCTGCGCGACCTTGGGCGACGTCACGTCCTCCTTGAGGTAGTGGCGGTCCGCCTCGTCCACTCGGATGAAGAACGCCAGCAAACGCTGCATATCCTCGCGGACCATGGGGCGCGCCACCACACGTGCCCCGTCTCGCAGCACAACTTCCTTGGGATAGCGGGTCAGTTGGTAGACTGGCATGGCCCAGCCTCCCTCTCTTTGGCGGCGTTGCGCCTGCGCTGAAACCATCACCCAAAAACAGCGATTCAATTTGTCGGTCTGATTTCCCAACCCGACCATAGCGCCAGGGCAGGTTAGGAAACCTGCCCTACAGAGTCAATCGCTGTTTTCAGGCCGTCAACAACCAGTTGCAACCTTACGATGTCTACCGTCCGTGAGACCGGATCAGGGGCCGGCCGGCCTTTCGGCAGGGGGGTGGAACACCACCAGCGGCCCCCCATAGTTGCGGATCAGCTTGTCGGTGACGCTGCCCAGGATCCACCGCTGAAGGCCGGAGCGGGCATGGGTCGAGATGGCGACCAGACTTCCCGGCTTCCCCCGCGCAACCCGGGCGATCTCCCCAGCAGGTTCTCCCTGGACCACATGGCTGGCGACCTGGAGCCCTGACTTCTGGAGGCGCTGTGTCAGGGCCTCCACGTAGCTCTCCGCTTCCCTTTGCATCTGGTCCATAAGTTCCCCAATGTAGGACTGGCCCTCCGGCCAGGCGGCAATAGTAACGGGGAAGGTGACCACTCGTACCAGAAGCACCGGCAGGGACAGCCTAGTAGCTAGCTCCTGCGCCGCCGGCAGAATGCCCTCCGCCAGGGGGGAGCCGTCCAGCGGCACCACGAGACGCTGCATTGCGGTGACCCGGTGCAGCTTTTCTGTGGCCCGCACCAGGAAGACCGGCGTGTGGGAAGCCCGCACCACATGCTCAGCCACGCTGCCCAGCGTCCAACGGCGCACACCGCTGCGCCCGTGGGTGGTCATGGCAATGAGACCGAATCCCCGCTGCTGGGCGTGCTCCACGATCGCTTCAGCAGGATGGCCGGTAATGGTCTGGATTTCAACGGCGAGGCCGGCTTCCCGCAGCCTCCTGGCGTGTAACGCCAGGTACTCCTGGGCCTTGGTGACGTTGATGAGCTCTTCCAGCGGCAGGGAAAGGCGAAGGTAGGCGGCGCGGACCTCCTCGGGCAGTGGCTCCAGCACGTGCAGCAGGGTTACCGGCGCCTTGAGGTCTCTGGCCAGGGGCTCCACGTAGGGGAGCACCTGCTCGGCCACAGGCGAGCCGTCCAGGGCCACCAACAACTTCTCGAACATGCGTCCTCCTTGGCCTGCGACTGACTGTCCCAGCCATCAAAGCTGACAGTTGGGGGCACCACGTCACCCACGGCAGTGTGCCGTGGCCTCGCAGGCCTTGCCGAAGCCGCTGGAGGCTGCCCGCGAGGGAAAGGCCAGCGCAGCCCTCCCCTCGTTCTGCGAAAACCGTACAGTAGCGACGAAAGAAGCATATCATAGCCGCCGCATCGCTGCACACACCGCGGTCACCTCTTTGGTGCGTCTTGGCAAACTAGACCCTGGCAGGCTTTGTTGACATCCCCACCACCGCAGCCTGAAGGCTACGGCATACCCCTCCGGCACCGATGCCGCGCCCTTCAGGGTGCGGTAGGAAGTCAACTGAGCCACCCTGGCAGGAGTCGCATGGAGGTACGATGGACCGGCTCCCACCGGTGGGCGCGTAAAACGCGGCACCCCCGTATTTGTTGACACCTTTGGGAACCCCGCCTATAATGCCCTAGAGGTTATTGAAGCATGACCAAGAGAACATACCAACCCAGGAAGCGACACCGCCAACAGGTCCACGGTTTTCTCGAGCGGATGAGCACCAAGGATGGGCGGCGGGTCCTGAAACGGCGCCGCCTCAAAGGCAGGAAGGTCCTGGCGGTGTAGCTCCGTCACGGGGAGCACTCGGAATGCCAGGCCACAGTAGGCGCCAGAGCACAGAGCAGCGACCGCAGACGACGGTGGGAGGGCCCAGCAGCAAGGTCGTGAAGTTAACAAGGGCAAGCCAGCCCGGCTCCCTTGACGGTAGATGGGACAAGGTCACCAGGGCGTATTGCAGAACGATGTGGCAGCCACCCCAGCCCCCCGGCAGCTATGGAGCCTACAGCGCCTGCGTCGTCGCCAGGATTTCCTCATCGTACAGCAGCAGGGTCGTTCCTGGGCCAACTCTTTGCTTGTTCTGAAGGCCCACCCAAACGGGACTGCGCAGAGCCGCATTGGGCTGGTGGTGAGCAAGAGGATCGGCAAGGCAGTGGTGCGGAACCGGGTGAAGCGGCGCCTGCGAGAGCTGCTGAGGCCGGCCCCGCTGCGCCCTGGCTGGGATGTGGTGGTCACCGCGCGGCCTCCAGCCGCCCGGGCGACTTGGCAGCAGTTGCGAGGGTCAGTAGACTTACTGCTGAGGCGTGCCGGGCTGCTCTTACCAGCCACGGCGGACAAGCTGAGAGGTGTGGAGTGAGAGGGCTGGCGTTGGGGACCATTCGCCTCTACCAGGTGGCGCTGTCCCCGTACCTGGGCGGCCGCTGCCGCTACGTCCCCTCCTGCTCTCAGTACTCGTACGAGGCCGTCCAGCGGCACGGTCTGGCAAGGGGACTGTGGCTGACATTGCGACGCCTGGGCCGCTGCCACCCGCTGGGGACCCATGGTTACGACCCGGTGCCGTAGGTGGTCTCTGCCATTCGACAACCGCGCAATCCTGGCACCAGAGTCGGCTTGTCTCACATGCCCAACCCGGGCTGCTATGCAAAGGAGGTCTCGGCTTCTTGAAGCAAACCGCCCTTGGGCCTCTCCTGCTTGTGCTGGCCCTGCTCCTTCTTTCCGCGTGCGCCCCTGGTCGCATCCGCCCTCGAGGCTGGTCCGGGGCTACCCTGCAAGGCGACATTCTCTACGTGGCAACCGGCAAGGGTGTGGTGCTGGCGGTGGAGGTGGTAGACGGCAAAGAGCGGTGGCGCTTCCCGCCCGCCAACAGCACCGAGGACCCAGGTGCCATGTACGGTCCCCCGGCGGCCACTGAGGAGATGGTGTACCAGGGTGGCTGGAACGGGAAAGTGTACGCCCTGAAGTCCAGCGATGGCACCCAGGTATGGCAATACCCCCGCGGCACCGAAAGCCTGGGCCCCATCATCGGCGGGATTGCCGTGGCCCAGGGGGTGGTGGTTGTGCCTACCGAGGGCGGCCTGCACGCCCTCGACGCGTCGGATGGGAGCCTACGGTGGAAGTTCCCCACCCAGGGCAAGGTGTGGTCCACCCCCGTCATTGCTGACGGGACGGTCTACTTTGGCTCACTGGACCACCACGTGTACGCCGTGGACCTGTCCGCAGGCAGGGAGGTCTGGCGCGAGTCAACGGGCGGTGCGGTGGTGGCCCAGCCGCTGGTGGTAGACAAGGCTGTAGTGGTGGGATCGTTTGACCGTACCTTGTCCGCGCTGGACGCTGCCACTGGCAAGCCACAGTGGAAGTACCCCGCCGGGAACTGGTTCTGGGCACCAGCGGTAGCCGATGCGCAGTCAATTTACGCGGCCTCGATGGATGGCAGGGTGGTGGCCCTGGACCCGCAAACGGGGCGGCAGCGCTGGGAGGCCAAGGTTAGCGGCGCTGTGGTGGCCCCACCGCTGCTGGTAGCGGACCGTCTTGTGGTGGCTACCGATGCTTCCCGCGTCCATGTGCTGCGGCTGGCCGATGGCCAGGAGGAATGGCTGTACAATGTGGGGGCGCCAGTGCGCGCGTACCTGGCGGGCCAAGACAACATGTTCTACGTCAGTGCCATGGACGATACCCTCCGCGCCCTCAACGCCCAGCGTGGCACAGCAACCTGGAGCCTGAACCTGAACCAGTAGCGGTGGCCATCCCCCATTGGGGGATGGCAGTCCTGTAGGTGGCGAAGTTGGGGCCCTATGAGCAGGCGGTGCCCAGCCGCGCTACGGGACCACAACAACGAAAGGTGTAGACGTGGAGTTCCTTGGCCTCCTGTGGTCTGAGATTATCCTGAGGCCCATGACCAACAGCCTGGTGCTGCTCTACACCTTCCTTTTCCACAACTTCGGCCTCAGCATCATCATCTTCACGATCTTCGTGCGCCTGGTCACCATCCCCCTGATGGTGCGGCAACTGCGACAGACCAAGGCCATGTCAGACCTTCAGCCCAAGCTCAAGGAGGTCCAGCAAAAGTACGCCAAGGACCGCCAGCGGCTCTCCCAGGAGACCATGCGGCTGTACCGGGAGCACGGAGTAAACCCGGTGGGGTGTCTGGGTCCCCTGCTGATCCAGTTCCCCATCTGGATAGGACTGTACCAGGCATTGGTCAACACCTTGCCCTCGACGCCCGAGTCCCTGATGGCCCTGTCCCAGCGACTGTACTCCTGGCTCGGCGTGGTCCACGGAGCGGTCCCGGTGAGCAGCCATTTCTTGTGGCTGGACCTGGCGGTGCCTGACCGGACGCCTGTTCTGCCGCTGCTCACTGGAATCTCCATGTGGGTCATGCAAAAGATGACCACGTTCCCCAGTTCCGACCCGCGCCAACAGCAGACCAACCAGATGATGCTCTGGATGATGCCTCTGATGTTCACCTTCTTCACGTTCCAGTTCCCCAGCGGGTTGGCACTCTATTGGGTCGTATCCAACATTGTCGGCATCGTGATCCAGTATTTCGTAACTGGCTGGGGCACCCTCCTTCCGCAACGAAAGTCCCAGGCACCGGCCACCGAGCCCCAGCCGGCTGAGGAGTCAGGACAAGATGGACGTCGTCGAAATAGCGGCAAAGACGGTGGAAGAGGCCGTCGAACTGGCTCTCAAAGAGCTGGGCACTAGGCGCGAAGAGGTCGAGGTAGAAGTCCTGAACCCGGGCAAGGGGGGCTTCCTGGGCTTCGGCGCCGAGCAGGCCAAGGTGCGTGTCCGCCGCTTGCCAGCCGAGGACCAACTCCGCCGCACCACCAAAGAGGTGGTAGACCAGCTCCTGGCCACCATGAAGGTCTCCGCAGTGGCCACCATCGGAAAGGCGCCGTCGGATGCCTCCGACGCAGTCTTCATTGAAGTTGAGGGGGAGGACTCCGGGCTCCTCATCGGAAGGCGGGGTGAAACGCTTCGGGCGTTCCAGTTCATCGTGAACCTGCTGGTGTCCAAGCAGACAGGCCAGCGGAGCCTGGTGATGGTGGACGTGGAGCACTACAAGGAGCGCCGCTACGCCAACCTGCGCAGCATGGCCCAGCGCATCGCCGACCGGGTGAGCCAGACCAACCGCGCCATGACCCTGGAGCCCATGCCTGCTAACGAGCGACGCATCATCCACCTGGCCCTGGCCAATCACCCCAGGGTAAGCACCCAGAGCATCGGCGAGGGGGAGAACCGGAAGGTGACTATCCTGCCCCGCCGCCCTTCCAACGGGCCAAGGCCCGTCAGGACGGAAGGCGAGACTGGGGAAACCGTCTAGGTGGTGGGCCAGCGCTCGCCTGTGTGGGTCCGCAGCCGCGGAGGAGGACCCTTCCTTCTATGCCCCCAGACCTTCTGGTGGTGGGCCACGTTAGCCAGGACCTGACGCCCTGGGGCCCGGCCTTGGGCGGCACCGCCAGCTATGCTACCCTCACAGCAGCGCGCCTGGGGCTCAAGGTTGCTGTGGTCACCGCCGCCCAAGAGGCCCCTCTGCTCCCCGGCGTTACCGTCCGGTGCATTCCCTCACCACAGACCACCACCATGGAGAACCTCTACCAGGAGGGAGAGCGTCGCCAGAGGCTCCTGGCCCGGGCCGTGCCCTTGGGCACCCAGCACATCCCCACACGCTGGCGCAAGGCGACCACCGTCCTGCTGGCGCCCCTGGTTGGCGAGGTCCAGTCCGAGGTGGCCTCGCTTTTCAGTAGCTCCCTGCTGGGCCTCTCGCTCCAGGGCTGGTTGCGCGGGTGGGATGCCCAGGGGCGCATCCACCCCCAGGAGTGGCCCGAGGCCTCCCAGGTGTTGCCCAGGGCCTCGCTGGCGGTAGTCTCGGAGCGCGACGTGACCAGCATGGCCGTCCTGGAGGAATGGGCGCGGCTGGTCCCGGTGCTGGCCGTGACCCAGGGACGGCGCGGTGCACGGCTCCACTGGCGGGGCCAATGGCATTCAGTCCTGGCTTTCCCTGCCGGGGAGGTGGACCCCACCGGCGCCGGTGATGTCTTTGCCGCTGCCTTCCTGGTGCACTACCACCGGACCGGTGACGCCCTTCAGGCGGCCTACTTCGCCAGTTGCGCGGCCAGCCTCTGTGTAGAGAAGGTGGGGTTGGAGGGTGTTCCCTGGCCAGACCAGATTGAAGCCCGGCTCCGGCTATTCCCCGGACTGCTCAGGGGACAAGGCGCTTAGGCAAGCGTGGGCAGGGTCCAACCTTCTGCAAAGGTGGCGGGTGCGCCCTGGCTACTTGGCGACGGCGCCAAGCTCTCGCAGGTGGCAGACCTCGTTGAAGACCTCAATCACACCGGGACGGCCTGCCCAGAGTTGCAAGATGGTGTACCCGCCCAGGTCCATGCGCAGGCGGCGAAAGAGGGGGAGGGATAGCCCCAGGGCAGTGAGCGCAAGGACAAAAATGGTGAAGTTGTGGCTCACAGCCACCACCGTCTGGCCAGAGTGGCGCCCCAGGACGCCCTGGACAGCCGACCACGCGCGCTCCTGGAGGGCGCCCAGGGTTTCACCGCCAGGTATGGTTACGGTGCCGGCTTCTTTTGTCCAGGCGGCCAGGAACGTTGGGTAGCGCTGCCGCATCTCCTGGATGGTCAGCCCGTCCAGCTCCCCCATGTCCAACTCCTTCAGGCCATCCAGGAAGAGGACTGGGAGATGGTGCTGTTCAGCGATGGCAGTCGCCGTCTCGGCTGCCCTGGGCAACGGGCTCGAGTAGACCGCAGCCAGGCGCTCTTGGGCCAGGACATGGGCAACGGCTCCAGCTTGCTGCCGCCCCAGTTCGGTCAGCGGCTCCTGGCTCTGGCCCTGCACCCGGCCCTCCCGGTTGTAGAGCGTTTCGCCGTGGCGTACCAATATCAAGCGCAGGGCGCGGCGGCCAGCGCGAGGATGGCCAGATGCCCTGGGGGTCACAGGGCTGCCTGCCGCTGCTGCTGCGCTCGTACTACCTTGGTGATGCGTAGCTTCTCGATCTTGACGCCATCCATGCTGGCAATTACAAAGCGGACACCCTCGTGCAGCAAGGATTCACCGGGACGCGGCACCCGCCCCAGCACGCTCAACACAAACCCCGCCAGCGTCTCGTACTCCCCCTCGGGGATGAGCAACCCCAACTGCTGGTTGGCCTCTTCAACCCTCATACCGGCGTCCACCTCGTAGGCGCCGGCACCCAGTTCCACCACCTCCTGCTCCACATGGCCACCTTCCTCTGGCAACGGGCCCACCAACTCCTCCAGGAGCTGGGTGATGCTGACAATACCGGCGACGCCACCGAACTCGTCGACAGCGACTGCCAGGGACTCGCCCGTTTTCCGCATCTCCTGGAACAGCGGGCCGATCTTCTTGGTCTCCGGAGTGAAGAAGGGCCGACGGGCCAGGGCAGTGACATCGCCCCCGTCGTGGAGGCGCCCTTCGGCCATCGCCCCTAGCACATCCCTGATCCACAGAATGCCCACGATGTTGTCCACACTTCTAGCGTACACCGGGTAGCGGGAGTGGGGGGTATGGGCGTACAGGGCCAGGAACTCGCCCAGCGGGGTCCCCTGCTCCACCCAGACGATGTCCGGGCGTGGGGTCATCACCTCGCGGACCTCGCGCTCTCCCAGGCGGAGCACATTGGCCATAATCCTGGCCTCTTCGTGCTCAACCGCGCCAGCCTCGTGTCCCATGAGGATGACACTCTTGACCTCTTCCTCGGTGATGGTGCGCAGACCGCCGCTGCCGCCGAAGGAACGGACCACCAGGTGACTGGTCCAGTGGAGCAGGACAGTCAGCGGGAACAGCAGAAAGCGGAACCAGTCCAGGAAGCGCACCACCAGGAAGGCAGTCCCTTCCGCGTGCCTGGTGGCGATGGTCTTGGGCAACATCTCGCCGAACACCAGCACCAGGGCTGATACCCCTACCGTGGCCACCAGCAAGGCCGTCTGCTGCGAGCGGATGAATGAGATGGTAACCGCGGCCCCAAGGGTAGCGATGGCGGTGTTCACCAGGGTATTCCCCAGCAGCACCGTGGGGAGGAACTGCTCAGGGTGCTCGGCCAACCTGGCGACCCGCTGCGCCCTGGGCACCCGCTTGTCCACGAGATGGCGCAGCCGCAGACGCTGAATCGAGAGGAAGGCCGCCTCTGAGCCCGAGAAGAAGGCCGACAACAGCAGACACAGGAACAACAGGGCGAGATAGACGATACTCACACCTTGGGGCATGGTCAGGCCCCCTGCCTTGCTGCCAGCCCAGCAGGGCTCCGCTGCCCGGACAGCTTGGAAAGGCAGGGTCTACGCCAGGGGTCTGGGGATGGTTGTTCACCCAATTTCACCGGAGCACCTCACAGGTGATAGTACCATCCCCTCGCGTAGCTGTCAAAAACGGGCGGTTTCCGACGTTCACTGCACCCTGCCTACTTCCCTACGCCCGCAGCTCTGCCAGCAGCTTGTCCTCGTCCGAGAAGTCCCAGGGGCCGTCGTCTAGGCCGGAGCGCAGGTACCACTGGTAGGTCATCCCCATGCCCTGGCGGAGGTTGTAGAAGGGCGACCACCCCAGTTGGCTGTAGGCCTTCTCGCCGCTCTCCAGGTGCAGGCGCTCCCACTCGAAGGGGCACCAGGAGGGGCGCGTCCCCTTGATGCGCTCGTAGGGCACGAACACGAGCTGTGGCTCGACTCCCACGATCTCCGCCAGCAAGCGATAGTAACCCACGTAGGTAATAGCCTCGTGGGCGGCCAGGGTATAGGTCTGGGCCAGGGAGGCGCCAGTCTGGGGTGCCAGGTGGTAGGCACGGACCATGTCATCCACGTGGGTGAACTGGATGGTGGTGAGGCCGTTGCCCGGCACCAGGAGCTTGCGGCCGCGCCGCAGGCGCGCGAAGGTGCCGAACTCCCGGTTTATGGAGTAGTTGTCGGGGCCGTACACCGCCGGGGGCCGCAGCACCGTGTAGGGGAAGCGGTCCTTCTGCCAACGGTCCGCCAACAACCGCTCGCAGGCTGTCTTGTTCACGGCGTACTCTCGGGTGTTGGGCTGGGGTGGGAGCAGCGCTCCTGGCTGGTCCACCATAGGGAACTCCTCGGTGGCTGGCAGGATGGAGAAGATAGAGAAGACCGAGGTGGTGGAGGTGAAAACGTACCGCCCCACGCGGCCATCGAGCAGGTCTACGGCAGTCTGGATCTCCTGGGGCGTGTAGGCAGACACATCGAAGACCCAGTCGAAGGCAGTGCCCCCCAGGGCCTTCTTCATGGCTGCCACATCCTGGCGGTCGGCGTAGATACGCTGGACGCCGCGGGGCAACTCAACCTTGGTCTGGCCGCGGTTGAGGACCGTGACCTGATGATCGTAGGATGCCAACTCTCGCACCAGGTGCAGGCCAATGAAGCGGCTGCCGCCCAGGACCAGGGTTTTCATCAGGTCCTCCTTTGCGCTATGAGCCTATCCGGAAACTGGAGTTTCGACCCCACCCTGAAGGGGGTGGTGTCGAAACAACTTGCCGGACAGCTTCTATGCAGGATTGGTCGGTCAGGGCCCCTGCGCTGCTCGTCTCACGTTCCTAGCTCCGCCAGCAGCTTGTCCTCCCCCGAGAAGTCCCACGGCTCGTTGTCCATGCCCGACTCCAGGTACCACCCATAGGTCTGCTCCATGCCCTGACGCAGGTTGTAGTTGGGCACCCAGCCCAGGTGGGCCTTGGCCTTCTCAATACTGTAGAAAGCTATCCGCTCCCACTCGTAGGGGTACCAGGACGGGCGGGTGCCAGTGACCTTCTCCCAGGGCACAAAGACCATCTGGGGCGACGCGCCCACAATCTCACCCAGGAGCTGGAAGAGCCCCGTCACCGTGGCAGCCTCAGTCCCCGCCAGGGTGTAGGCCTGGGCCAGGGAGGCAGCGACCTGGGGTGCCAGGTGGTAGGCCCGCACCAGGTCGTCCACGTGGACAAAGTGGGTGACCGTCATGCCGTTGCCCGGGACCAGCAGCTTGCGGCCCCGGCGCAGGCGGGCGAACATGGCGAACTCGCGCCCGCGCATGTAGTTGTGGGGCCCGTAGACAGCGGCTGGACGCAGCACCGTGTAGGGGAACCGCTCCTTGGCCCACAGCTCCGCCAGGTAGTGCTCACAGGCCACCTTGTTCAGGCCATACTCCTTGGAAGGCGACGGTGGCGAGTCAGGGGTCAACAGGGGGGACTCCTCGGTGCAGGGGATGCGAGAGCGGCGCTCGTAAGCCGAGGTGGTGGAGGTGAAGAGGTAGCGGCCCACGCTGCCCTTCAGCGACTCGGCGGCGTTCTGCACCTGCTGGCGCGTCATGCCCGATACGTCGAAGCTCCAATCGTAGCTCTTGCCTGCCAGGGCCTGGCGCATGGCTGCGGCGGCGTCGCGGTCGGCGTAGAGGCGCTGGACGCCCTTGGGGAACTCCACGGGGGTCTGGCCGCGGTTGAGGACGGTGACCTGGTGCCCGTAGGCAACTAGCTCCTGGACCAGGTGCCGCCCGATCATGTTGCTGCCGCCCAGGACCAGCACGTTCATGACGCCTCCTGAGATGGGAGGGTGCACGTAGAGCGCTGTGGGGTATTATGCAGGGTTTGAGGGCGGAAAGGTAGGGGTAGGTTACTGCCGGCAGGAGCGATGCTTGGATTTCCACGTTGTGGTGGACACAAAAACTGTATAATGCCCCCGGGAGTTGGAGGCCGGTCACCAGAGGCACACGCTACTGTGATAGCCAAGCCAGAGCGACATGAAAGGTCAGATGACGATGACCAAGCAATACCAGCATCCCTTCGAGCAAGGACCATACGTCCAGGTGGCTGCACTTTGCGAACGTGTTCTTCGTGAAGCTGACGGTGTGGTATCACTCATCCGCATTGTTGACGTCATTACACACACCGAGCGTGGTCCAAACCCACCTACAGACATGCCTCCGGTACGTTACCCTTTGACGCTTATCCTGACACTGAAATCTGGGCGTGCAAAGGGACGTCACGAGATTGGTATTACGCCCGAGCTGCCTTCTGGAGAAACCTTGCCAACACACTCGGTCTCGGTTCAGATGGAGGGAGAAGGAAAAGGGGCCACCATCGCTTCCCAACTTGACGTCCCTTACACGCTTGAGGGTCTGTACTGGTTCAAGATCCGCTTTGACGGCGAACTCCTCACCCAAGTCCCTCTACAGGTTCGCTACGCCAGACTCGTAGCTGGCTCAGCAACACGGGAAGTTCTATAGGCACCGTGCTAGCGGATGACGTCACGCTTCGCTCCTGCTCGCTGGGATAGAGAAACCATTCTTTTCGTTCCAGAGCCAAGCAACGCGACAGTGCGACCCGGACACTTCGTTCGGTTCTTATGCCCGAATGGAATTCTGCCAGGTAGAGTTCGACCGCTGCTGCCAGTTGGGCTACAGAGCTGTCAGGCGCGTCCAGCAAGATCGGGAGCCTCGGCACAACCCAGGACTCCAGTTCCTGAAGGGTGATGCGCCTCTTGAGATAGTCGTCAAGGGTTCGCAGTAGCTCAATGGAGGTGTTCATGTCCTCGCCTCCTGGTCCCGGGACGGAGCCCGAGTGGGTCACACCGGAGGTCATCCGCGAAGTTTTCAATCATGGCTCGTTCGCTGAGCGAGCAACTCGAGGCGACTTGAACTTGAGCCGACGAGTAATGCAGTATAACACTCATCTCAATCGGCATCAGCGCCAGAAGAACCGAGAACCCAGGTGTACCAGAAGCCAGATGGTGCTCTACTCAACTCGTGACGGGCAGCCGGTAGCCCTTGTCCACCAATACAGAAGGCCTGATGGAACTCTTGGTGGCAGCGGCAAACCCGACCCCAAATGGCTTGTCCTTTCGGACGGTCGGAAACTTGCAGTCCGTCAATCACAGTAGACCATGGACGCTGCTTCCCAGGCAAGTATTCTGCCTTGTCTGCTCCCGCACCTACTCTTCGCGTCCACCCGTTCAGGAGCCAAGAATGCCCGGCCGCGACCCAGCACTCCCACATCCACACCGCCACCACCACGACCACGACGTCCGAGTAGTTTGAGAAGCCGAAGAACAGGACGTCGCGGGAGCGGCCGGCTGCTTTTCCGCTGGGTGGATTCTGCGGGCCACGGTGTAATCACAGGGGGGCGGGCGAAGCCCGCACCCCCTGTGTCAACTGCCAGGACGACGCTACGCAGCCCGCTCGCCAACTCCCGGCATCAGCCCCAACTCCATCATCAGGCCCGCCAGGTCGGGATAGGAATTGAACTCGACGATCTTGCCGTCGCGTACCCGGGCAAAGTAGGTCCCTTTCCCACCC
>JACQUK010000046.1 GCA_016210325.1 Chloroflexota bacterium | reverse complement strand
TGCAGGCTGCCGGGTTCCGATTGCGCGTCGGGCTCGTAGCACCAATGACGAGCGACCTCGTTCACCAGCCGCGCCTCTATTTTCATGCTTCTTGACGCTCGATACGAGCATGATGGATTGCGAGGAATCCCGATGTAATCGGGAGAGGTGGGGTCCACCCCTCCTCCAGACGCCGTGGTGAGCCTGCCGAACCATTGCCACGGCCCTCGTTCGTCGGGCTCGGCGAACTTCCTAGGGTCTGTTGACATTGTCCGTTCGCCCTGAGCTCCGACTCCGTCGAGAGTCGCGACAAAGTCGGATCTGTCGTAGGGCGGCCTCTAATACATAGGCTTCTTGTGACTCAGGACACCAGCTTGAGTGCTCGTCCTGCTGGGCCTCCGGGGGACTAGCCAGCCTTGCGGCTGCTCTGGTACCGCGCCCAGAGGGAGACGACACCGACAGCGCCGGCCAGTAGCAAGGCCAGGGCCGAGGGTAGGTACAAGGCGCCGATGCTTGGCGCAGTGAGGGCGACTAGGGCTATGAAAGGGATGCCGCAGGCTACCGCAGCCCACCCCCACCGGCCTCGCTGTTGAACGGCCCTGGCTGTGGACGCCCCGGCAGCGACGCCGAGGAGCCCCATGATGAGGGCGGCTGCCACCACAGCCCAGGGCACTCCGTGGGGGTCCTGCCAGATACTGAAGTACTGGACCGGTGACTCCAAGGAGGTGGTGGGTGGGGGTGCGACGGGCAACACTGACTGAGCTGTCACCTGGGCGCTGAAGCGGGGCGTGACCAGCAGATAGAGGGGCACCAGCCCCGACAGGACCGCTGTCGTAACCCCCAGTCCAGCAGCCAGCCTACGCCCCAGCACCCTGAGGCCCTTTCTGTGAAAAGTGCTGCAACACCGGCTCGACCACCAGCCTGCGCTGCCTTACCTTGATCCGGAGGGAGAAGACAAACCAGTGGATGAGACCCCGGAGAAGCCCGACCTTGCTACGCCACGTCACCGTCCACAGGGTGCCTCCGGGCGCCTCCTCAAAGGTGTCAATCCGGTCAGCCCATGAGGAACCCAGCGCCTCCATTTCCCGCCGGGACGGGTACTCAAAGAGGCAGCGCCAGGTCACCTCACTCTGGCCGTGGCGCTCCGGCTCCCGTACTCGGTACTCGTTGCCCTGCCGCTCCAGCACCGTCCCGTACCGCTCGGTAAAAGCGGCCTCGTCCAGGGGTCCCTCGTTGCCGCAGAGCGTGACGAAGGCAAAGACCTCCGCGCGCGGGGCCGGCACCAGGGCACGCAACCGAAGTGGGAGCATGTCTGGTCCCTCAGGCCAGCAATGCCATGAACTGGTTGATGTCGCCAAAAGAATCGAGCCGCTCAATGGCGTCCATCGCGGGCCCCATGCGGGCCTCGGGCAGGACGCCACGGGCGCAGTCCTGGAACTTCTCCGCCATCTCCTGGCGGGACATGGGCCGCTCAGGCGTGCCACGCGAGACCTCGGCCATGCGGCTCAGGGTCCGCCCGTCCTTCAGCCGCACCTCCACCAGGGCGCGGATACGGTCGTAGCCCCGGGCCTCCAGCCCCTGGTGCAGGTAGGGTTGCACCCGCCCCATCATGGCCCGCACCTGTGGGTCGGTCACCACCTCGTCGCGGAACTCAGCAATGCCCAGGCGGTGCCGCAGGGCCAACGCTCCCATCATGAAGGGGATGGAGAACTTGGCTTCAAGGGCGTTGCGAGGCTCGCGGTAGCGCAGGGCGGCCAGCACGTTGGACGTGGTGCCCACGCGGATCTCCTGGACCTGTTCGGGAGGTACCTTTTCCCCTGTTACCAGCTCTCGCAGGGCGTCCAGTGCGGGATGGAGCAGGGAGCCGCAGGGGTAAGGCTTTACCGAGACGCCTGGCTCCACCACCGTCCAGGGATTTCCCAGTTTGCCAGCGATGTACTGCGGGTCATAGCCCCCACCGGCCACCTGGAAGAAGCCCCACTGCCCGTCCAGGATGTTGGGGTCGGCGGTGTAGCCCAGGCGGGCCAGGGTGGCGGCCACCACCCCGTTTTCGGCTGCTGCACCGGCGTGGTAGGGCTTGGTCATGGTCCCGAAGTTGGCGCGGATGCCCGCGGCCTTGGATGCGGCGATGCTCAGAGCCATGCGCGTCTGGCCTTCGTCGAGCTTCAGAAGCCTGGCAGCCGCTGCCGCCGCGCCCAGGGTCCCGAAGGTGGCAGTGGAGTGGAACCCCTGCTGGTAGTGGCGCGGGTTGATGGCTGCCGCTAGCTTGCACTCGGCCTCGAACCCCACCGCGAAGGCGGCCAGTGTGTCACGGCCGCTGGCGTGGAGCGCCTGCCCCAGGGCCAGGGAGGCCGCCAGCACCGGGACAGTGGGATGGGTCAGCAGGCCGTAGACGCGGCTGGGGTCAGGGCTGATCTGGGTGTCATCGTAGTCCATGGCATGGCCGCTGACCCCGTTAGCCAGGGCGGCGTAGCTGGCCTGGGCCTTGAGGTCAGAGCCCAGAACGCTGCTGCGCCCCTGCGCCCCCTGCTCCTGGAGGAAACGGCGGATGACGCGGCTACAGGGCTCGGTCGAGCCTGCCAGCATCACGGCCACGCCATCCAAGATGCACCGCCTGTACTCGCCCAGCGCCGCTGGGGGCACCTTTTCGTAGCTCGTCCCCAGAATAAAGGCCACAACCTCCGAGGTCACGTTGCCAGTGCTCGCCACGCTGGACTACCTCCTTGCAAGTTCGGCACAGTATAGCACGGGCGATTCCACACCTGCCGGCTATGTCACCTCTTCGGGTGGGCGAATACGGCGGAAAGAGAAATACAGGGCCAGGTCGTAGCAGATCTTGAGTGTGCCGCTGAGAAGGAAAGGCGTCGCCAGGCCCAGGGCTTGGACCAGGTAGCCAGCCAAGCTGGGGCTCGAGCTCTGGGCAGCGGTCCGAGAGAGCGTGGTAAGCCCCGCTGCTGTTACCCGCTCATCTTCCTCCACAATTGCCATAATGTACGACTGCCGCGTGGGTACATCCATCTGGGAGAGGGCCTCTCTGACCAGCAAGAGTCCTATAGCAACCCAGGGGTTGGGGCCAAATGGGATAGCCATCAGGAGCAGGTTGGATGGGAGATGGGTGAAGACCATGACGTTGACGAGTCCCAGCCTGTCGGCCAGAAAGGCTGCTACTGGGAAAGACAGGGAGCTCAGGACTCCCGACCCAAAGAGGACAAGGGACAGGGTGCTAGCTTCCAAGCCGAACCTGAGGTTCAGCCAGTAGGCGATGAAACTTTGTATCACGAACCCCCCGGCGAAGGAGTCCACCGCGAACAGTCCGGCAAGGGTCCCGATCCTTCTTCGGGAGCGAAGGCGTGGCAGGAGAAGCCCGGTGCTGCTACGACGCTTCACCTCTACGTCAGACGAGAGTAGGGTGTAGAGCAGCGCCATAAACAGCGCGGTGAGGCTGTAAAGCAGGAACATGACCTGGAAGCCCCGCAGGGGGGCCAGGCCGAGCCAGTGTTCCAGTAGGGCAGGGATGCCTCCGGCGAGAGCGCCCACGGAGGCAGCCAGGTTCGCAACGAGGTTATAGTTGGCGAAAGTGCGGTTCCGCTCTTGAGGACTCCCGGTGACGGGGAGCAAGGCTTGCTCGACGATGACGAAGGACCCCCGGTCCTTGCCGCCAAGCGGGTTCATGGCGCCCAAAAGACATATGGTCAAGAGCTGGGGGTACCGCGGCCAGAAGGCGAGCACAAGCCCACCAAGGGCCATGAGGGCCGAGAGCACGAGGAGGCTCCGCTTCCGTCCAAAGGCATCAGCCCAGAGAGACAGGAGAAGAGTGACCAGTCCTCCCCCTACTAAGGCCAAGGTGAAAAGCAGTCCAACGTGTACCGGGTCAAAGCCCAGGCTTGCCAAGTAGAGCCCCAGCAACACGCTCAAAAAGCCGTAGCCGAAGCTGCGCAGTGCGCTGCAAGCGTAGACGAGCCGGCGAGTCTGCCTCAAGCTTGCCTCACATTGAAGAAGGCCGGGAGCCCTCACAGTATGCGTACAGGGCATCGTAAAGGGGGGACATCACCTCGAGCTTCTTCTGATCGTCGAGGCAGACTTGGGCCAGGCCCTCGGCCAAGGCCCTGAGTCCGGCAGACTCCGGGGTAGTGTTGATGTCATGAGGGATGTCAGCTCCGTGGACTATGCGTGCTAGCCGCTGGAGGGCCGAGTCCTCCAGGTGGAACTCCTTGATCAAGGTCTCGAAGGTGCAATCGTTGCCCCGATGGGTGTAGTCTGCCCCTTCGGCATCGAAAGACCTCCCGCCCTCTCGCCGTGCCGTCTCCAGGACCTGTGCCGTCGGAACAAACAAGAATTGGGCTTCAGGGTCAATGAAACGCCTGATGAGCCACGGGCAGGCGACCCGGTCGACTTTCGCTCCACTACGAGTTACCCACTTCATAGCGCCTCCCGAACACCCCTGCTGCGGCCATATTGTAAACGCTACAGACGGGCCTTTCACTCCTGTGGTTGTCTGGTCGTTGCAGTGTTCCTTGCCTGGGTCTGGCCCTGTACAATGAGGGGCACTTAGGCGCCTGGAGTGGAAGTGGAACAACCCAACTACTGCCCGCAGTGTGGCAACCACCTGGAATCGCGCACTATGGACGGCCGGCAGCGCCGCGCCTGCGCCGCATGTGGCGCCGTGGCATGGCTGGACCCCAAGCTGGTGGCGGTGGCTGTCGTCGTGCGGGATAGACGGCTTCTGTTCGTCCGCCGTGCCAGCGACCCCGGCATGGGGTTGTGGTCCCTCCCCGGCGGCTACGTGGACCGGGGTGAGGTGGTGGAAGAGGCGGTGCGCCGGGAGGTGAGGGAGGAGACGGGGCTAGAGGTGGAGGCGGAGTCCCTCTTGGGCCTCTACTCGGAGGCGGGTAACCCTGTGGCGATGGCAGTCTACCTGGCCCGGGAGGTTGGTGGCACGGTCCAACTGGGGGTCGAGGTCCAGGCCGCGGGCTTCTATCCGGCGGACTTCCTGCCGCCCCTGGCCTTCAGCCGCGACCAGCGAGTAGTGGACGACTGGTTGAAGCTTCAGAGAAAAGCGTAGGGGTGAGTCTCGACTCGTCGGGACTCACCCCTACGCTTGTGGCTCGCCTGGCGGCGCTAGATGCGGCGTGCCAGGGCGTGGGCCTCGTCGATGGCGTTGTCTATCAGCCTGGGGGCCAGGCAGTCGCCGATGCGGT
>JACQUK010000053.1 GCA_016210325.1 Chloroflexota bacterium | reverse complement strand
GGTAGCCAGCGACCTGAAGCAGATGGAGGGCCGCATCTTCCAGGATGGGCCGCTGGGCCTGCGCCAGGAGATGGTGGGCCATGAGGAGCCGGAGAGGGTGAACCCGGTCCCGCTGGTGCCCGCCGAGCACCTGAAGCCGGCTGCTTACTGGGGGCGCTCCGCCGCGGGGGCCAGGAGCATGGCTGCGGTGCGCCAGGGCCGGCCAATCTGAGCACCCCAGGTCATACACAGCCTAGTGACGTCGCCACCAGCCGCTGGAGTGGCACGTCAGCAACGTCTAGGCGCAACTCAGGAGGTGATCGAGCGGATGGCTAACCCAGAGAGCGTACCCCTTCGTTCTCTGAACATCCTGGAGCTAGGGGGCGGGGTTCCTGGCCCCTTCTGCACCAAGCTGTTCGCGGCCCTCGGCGCCACGGTCATCAAGGTGGAGGAACCCCCCAGAGGAGACGAAGCACGCTGGCGAGAACCCTTCTGGAAGGATACCCCCGGCCCTCAGAACGGGGGACTTTTTGTTTACCTGAACGGTAGCAAGCGCAGCGTTGCTCTGGACTTGGAGACCACCGCAGGGGTTGGGCTGCTCCGCCGTCTGGTGGAAGGAGCAGATGTGCTGGTGGATGGCCAGCCACCTGGCCGCATGGAGCGGCTCGGCCTCGATGACGCGGCGCTTAGCCGTTCGTACCCCGGCCTCATCGTCACAGCCATCCGTCCCTTCGGGCTGACAGGACCCTGGAAGGACTTCAAAGGGAATGAGCTGGTGAGTTTCCACGCCTCCGGGCTGGGCCACCTCACCCCCTGGTGCTGCGAAGACCCAGAGTGTCCGCCTCTGAAGGGGCCTGGCTCCCTGGCAGAGCTCTATGCCGGCCTCTCGGCGGCGGTGGCCACCATTGGGGCTGTATGGGGGCGACAAGCCACGGGTCGCGGGGGCCTCATTGACATCTCGGTGCAGGAGGCCATGCTCTCTATCCTCGATGAACCCCTGGGCTGGTACAACTTTGTGGGGGAGGTGGCTTCGCGCATGGGGTCGCCGGCCTATGCTCCACGCGGTGTCTTCCCTTGCAAGGACGGCTACGTGGCAATCTTTGCTGGGCAGGAGCACCAGTGGCAGCGTATTGTGCAGTTGATGGGGGAGCCTGAATGGACCAAGGAGGAATGGGCCAAGAACACCCGTAGCAGGACCGCGCACCGGGAGCTGCTGGAGGCCCAACTCATGGAGTGGACCATGAGCAAGACCAAGGCGGAGCTGGAGGAGTTGGCCCGCAAGTACCGGGCCACCATGACCGTCGCCAACACCTTTGGCGAGGCTGTGGAGTCCCGTCATCTCAAGGAGCGGGCCTACTTCGCCGAGGTAGACAACGGCCTGGGCCAACGTTTCCTCACCCCCGGCCTGCCCTTCCGGGCAGAGGGCCTGGGGGCAGACGCCTCTGGGCGGGCGCCGCTTCTTGGAGAACATAATGAGGAGGTGCTAGGCGGGGGCCTGGGGCTGTCGAAGCAGCAACTCCTCAGACTGACACAGGCAGGGGTGATATGGCAGAGCTGTTGCAGGGAATAAGGGTCTGCGATCTTACCCGGTACTGGGCCGGGCCGTGGTGCACCACAGCCCTGGCCGACCTGGGCGCCGAGGTCATCAAAGTAGAGGACCCCAACCGCATTGACATTCACCGGGTGCGTGGCCCCTTCGCCGATGGGCAGACGGGATGGGACCGCTGTGGCACATTCATTGCGCGGAACCGCAACAAGCTGAGCTGGGGTGTGGACCTCCACACCCCTGAGGGCATCGCTGCGGTCAAGGACCTGGTAAAGGTCTCCGACATCGTGGCGGAGAACTTCGTACCTGGGCACATGGACAAGCTGGGGCTGTCCTATCAGGCCCTCCGCGCGGTGCGGCCCGACGTCATCCTGATCTCGGTATCTGGCTGGGGAGCCACCGGACCCCACCGGCTGAGCGCAGGGACCGGGGACTTGGTGGGGACCTACGCTGGGCTAGCGATCTCAACGGGGCTGCCTGAGAGCGACCCCCACTTCCTGGGGGTACCGATGGCCGACCCGATGGCAGGGCTGTTCGCCGCCTTCGCGGGCATGGCGGCCCTCCAACAGAGACGGGAGAGCGGGCAGGGCCGGCACATTGACGTCTCGATGCTAGAGGCCATGCTGAGCTTCCTGCCTCATGGCATCCTGGAGCACACGCTGAACCACCGCCAAGCGCCCAAGACGGGGAACCGGGACCGGGTGTGGGCGCCTCAGGGCTGCTACCCCTGCAAGGGTGACGACGCATGGGTAGCCATTGCTGTCACCAACGACCAGGAGTGGCAGGGGCTGTGCCGTGCCATGGGCAGCCCCGCCTGGGCCAAGGATGAGCGGTTCGCTGACCCCGTGCGACGATGGGAGAACCAGGAAGAGCTAGACAGGCTGATTGGCCAATGGACGTTGCAGTCCTGCCACCATGAGGTGACCGAGGTCCTGCAGCGCCAGGGTGTGCCGGCAGCCCCGGCGATGCGGACCGACGAGCTGGTCGGGAGCGAGCACTTGCGGGCAAGGCAGTTCTGGGCCGAGCGGGACATGCCGGAGGTGGGGAGGCGAGTGTTGCCCGGCTATGGCTGGAACCTGGGCGCCGGCTCCAGCGACATGCAGCCCGGCCCTCGGTTCGCGGAGCACGATGAGTACGTGGTGACCCAGCTCCTGGGCCTTCTGGACTTCCATCCGGTGAGCCGACCTACGGCCAAGGCAGCAGCAGCCCAAGAGGCGTGACGCCCTGGGCTGGTGGCCGGAATGGACGCCGGCCGCCATGTGCTGGTGCCTTGAGGCTCAATAACTGATGGGTAGGACCGGAATGCGGGCCAGTCGCGGCGCCTCAGCGCCGCGACTGGCCCGCTGATGTTGGGGTGAGATAGCTACTGCGTAACCGTGAATAGACCTGACATCCCAGCGATCAGGTGGTCGTTCACGTGGCAGTGGACCAGCCAGGTGCCCGGATTGTCCGGGACCATGTCCACCACCTTCATGCTCATGGGCAGAAGCTCTGCGACATCGTTCCGCATCCCGTTCATAAGGAACGTCTGCCCGTGGAAGTGCGGCGTATGGAGGTCAACTGTCTGGCAAAACCGGTACTGCCATAAGGAGTGCATGAACCCTCTGGCACTGAGTTTGATACCTCTTGGCGCGGCCCCAGAAGTCGAACAAGTATGAAGAGAGAAGAGTGGAGGTTGCCGAAGCTGTTGGCATGGTGAGGTTGGGCCTAAGAGGACGGCGCCAAACGCCATGCCATCATCGGTCCGCCAACTGCGCAGGAGGTCCATCTGTTGGAGTGGTTGGCGAGGTGAGAGACGACCGGTGACAGTCGCCTACGCCACCGCTGTGCCTGCGGAAGTGGCATCAGCAGGATGGTGGAAAAACACCGAGGCCCCGGCGGGACGGTCCGCCGGGGGCCTGTTTCGTATCTGTTTTTGGTGCCCCGTGAGGGATTTGAACCCCCGACCCTCGGATTAAAAGTCCGCTGCTCTGCCAGGCTGAGCTAACGGGGCGTAGCGAGGTCGCCTCTATTCTAGCAGAAATGTTCCTAGCAGGAGGCTTGAGACGGTGTCCAAGGCCTCAGACGCCGGACCCACGGGGAGGCCAGGGAGCAATGGCCCTCGTATGGACTGGCTCATTCACGGCCTTGACGGAAGTCCTGGTAGTAGCGGCTGGCCGTGGGCTCTTGTTGGCCCTGGTACTTGCTCCCCAGGGTGGGTGAGCCGTAGAGACGGTCGGCTGGCGTGGTGAGTCGCAGGAAAGAGATCTGCCCAATCTTCATTCCGTAGTACAGCGTGATGGGCAAGCGCGAGACGTTGCTGAGCTCCAGGGTGAGGTGGCCCTTCCAGCCCGGGTCCACGTAGCCGGCGGTCGAGTGGATCAGCAGGCCGATGCGCCCCAGGGACGATTTGCCCTCCAACCTCCCCACCAGGTCGTCGGGCACCTCGATGTTTTCTACGGTGCTGCCCAGCACGAACTCCCCTGGGTGCAGGATGAAGGGGACGTCCCCGTCTACCTCCACGGTGTCCATCAGGTCCGAAGTGGGCTGACGCAGGTCAATGTATGGGCGGCGAGAGTTGCGGAAGACCAGCAGCCGACGGTCCAGATGGACGTCAATGCTGGCGGGCTGGATATCGGCCGGGTCCAGGGGCGCTACCACCAGCCTGCCCCGGGCCAACTCCTCTTTGATACTGCGGTCGCTGAGGACCATGCTCTCCCCTCGCTGGCAATGTCGGTCACGCCATCAAGTCTTCCATGAAGCCTACCTGCCATGAGCCTACCTGATTGTCTTGCGCGGCGCAAGCATAGGCAGGGGGTGCGAAGCGCCCGGGCGCTTCGCACCCCCTGGGGAGGTGTGCCGTTGGTGTGCAGGAAGTGCTACGGGATGGCGAAGACAGCCTGCACGGTGAGCTGGATGTCTAGCTGGCCGGGGCTAATGGGGGTGGGCGCCATGTCCGCTGCCTCGGCCTTTGCTATCCCTGCAAAGGCCTCTCGCATGATAGGGGCAGTGGGGCTGGTCTCGGTGATGAAGACCAGCTTGCCCAGCGTCACGCCCGTCAGGTCGGCGAACTGTCGGGCTTTGGCCAGGGCGTCCTTCACTGCCAACTCGCGCACCTGGGCGAAGAAGGGGGCCGGGTCCTCTACGGTGAAGGAGATTCCTTGAATCCGGGTCAGGTCGCCACCGGCTACGGTGGCATCGTCAATCACCTTCCCCGCTGTGTCCAACTGGCGGACCTTGACGCTCACCTGGTTGCTTACCAGGTAGCCGATCAGCACCTGTTCGCCATAGCGGCCGCCAGTGGAGTCCACCTTCTCGCGCCAGGTGTACAAAGGCTGGATGTTGAAGTAGCGGGTCTGGATGTCCTTGTCAGCAATACCGTTGGCCTTGAGCGAGGCCACTATCTTCGCCATGGCCTCGGCAGCCTGCTGCCGGGCTTCGGCCACGCTGGCAGCCCTGGCCTCAATCCCCAGGTCGAGCATGGCCAGGTCGGGGGCAAGGGTCAGTTTCCCAGAGCCAGTCACCCAGATGCCCGCCTGCCCTCCGTTTCCAACGATGGAAGAGTAGCTACCTGCCGCGCTCAAGGACCCTGTCAGGCCCTCTCGGGCAGTCACTGGCTGCGTGTTACCGGAGGGCTGTATCACAGGGG
Organism: Chloroflexota bacterium; assembly: GCA_016210325.1. GTDB lineage: Bacteria > Chloroflexota > Dehalococcoidia > Lucifugimonadales > HRBIN23 > JACQUK01. The sequence continues at coordinate 6,295 of JACQUK010000053.1, read as the reverse complement.
GCGAAGGGTTCTGCCCGCCGGAGGATGTCTGTCCCCCTGAGGATGTGGGGGTCACGCCGGACGGGGTGTTTCCACAGGCCAGGGTGAAGGCTACCAGCAGAACGAGCGCCAGGGACAGTGCAATAGGCTTCAGGGTACGCATCATCTCCCACCTTTCCTCCCAGCTCAAGCGGCTTCAGGAAGCATCTGGAGTAACTCCGCAGTGCCGTTGGCAAGAGGCAGTCTCACCCTATATAACGGAAAACCACCGCTGATGGTTAGCAGACAGCGACTAACAAGCAAAATCCCGTAGGAATTGTGCGGAAAAAGCCAAACCACAAAACGCGCCCGCCGGGAAGCGCTTGGCCACCCGGGGGGCGCGATGGAAGGTGCCCTAGCTCCGGCGCAGGGCCTTGAGGCGCAGGGCAGCTACAACAAACAGCAAGGCCATGATACCCAGCGCGAGGTCGACCGGCCAAAGAGCTAGCCTTGGCCTCGCTGCTGTGGGGGTGACTATCTCCGGCGACGCGACGGTGCCCGGGACAAGTCCAGCAGAAGGGTTGATAGCCGTTGCGTCCTCTTGTTGTGGTCCCTCAAGGACCTTTTGGGAAGAACTGGGTGGGGTGCCCTGGGGCTGCCCATCCTCGGTCATCTCGTCCGGCGCCTGTGGCGTGGTGGGCGCGGTGACCTGCGGCTTGGTCCGGCTGGCGGACGGCGCCGCCTGGGGGAGCGGCGGCGTGGTGGAGAGCCGTCCCAGGGCCCCGCTCAAGTCAGCCCCCAGGAACAGCGCAAACACCAGCACACTCGCGGCTGCGGCCAGTCTGGCCATGAACACGGCCTGGCGTGCCAACGGAGCCGGGGCGACCGGTATTGGCCGCTCCCTGAGGGTGAAGTCCCGGGTGGTCGGCAGCAGCGGCAGACGCCGCATCAGGGCTATGGTGGCCTCCAGGGCCCGCAACTCAGCCTGGCAGCGGGGGCAGCCCTCAAGGTGGGCGGCAGCGCGGTCCATATCCCGGGGCTCCAGCCTACCGTCGAGGAAAGCTGACAGCGCCAGGCGTGGGACATGGGCAGGTTGCCGCCGCAGAATGGTCCAGAACACTGATGCCTCCTACTTCAAAAACGGAGGTCGTCAGGTAAAAGTTCCCTGCGTTCCTCCAAGTAGCACCGCATGGCGCTTCGCGCCCGGCTCAGCCGCGACTTGACTGTGCCTACTGGTACTCCCAGGGCTACTGCGGCATCTTCGTAGCTGAAGCCCTGGACGTCTACCAGCACCAGGGCAAGCCGCTGTTCTTTGGGTAGCGTTCGGAGCCCTTTTTGCAACACGGCAGCTAGCTCGCGCCGCAGGACATACTCCTCTGGGGAAGCCGACTTGGATGGCAGCATGGAGACCGGGTCGGATGCGGGGTCGTTGGTCATGGCCTCCAGCGAGACGTTGTGGCGCACGTGGGCCGAGCGCAGGTAGTCCCGGCAGGCGTTGGCAGCGATGCGCAGCAGCCAGGCGCGAAAGTTGCCGCCGTGAAAGGAGTCGAGGTGACGAAAGGCGGAGATGAAGACCTCCTGGGTGAGGTCTTGGGCGGTCGCCTGGTCTCCCAACATGCGGAAAGAGAGGTTATAGACGAGGCCCTGGTACTGGAGGACCAACTGGTTGAAGGCGTCCAGTCCCCCGTCCTTGCTCTGGGTGATCAGGTCCTGTTCATCCATTCCCGTCCGGCCTGCTCGGAACAACTGCTCCATTCTACCATCCTGACCATCGTGTGCCCGCGAGCACATTCGCTAGCGGAGGCTACCGCATGACGCTATAATATCTTACGATGAAGAGCATTACAGGAGAGCAGGACCGGGTCCCCACATCAGGCTCCATGTGGGACGCGCTGCGCGAAGTACTGGAGACCCTGGCTCTGGCGCTGGTGATTTTCCTGGCGTTGCAGTTTAGCGTCCAGAACTTCCGCGTCGAGGGTTCTAGCATGGAACCCGCCCTCCGCAATCGCGAATACCTTGTGGTCAACAAGCTGGTATACCTCAAGGTCCCGTGGGGGAAGATGGTTCAGTTCCTGCCTGGGCTGGAAGTACCCAGAGACCGCGTTGTCTATCCCTTTCACCCACCGCAGCGTGGTGATGTCATTGTGTTCCGCTTCCCGAGGGATGAAACACGGGACTTCATCAAGCGGGTTGTTGGCCTGCCAGGCGAGGTGGTGGAAATCCGCAGCGGAAGGGTCTACATCAACGGCGTCCCCCTTTCGGAGCCCTACCTGGCCGACCCAGGCAATGACAGTATGCGACCTCACCGAATCCCCGAAGGCCAGTACTTTGTTATGGGCGACAACCGCCGGGCTAGCAACGACTCCAGGGACTGGGGTGACCTGCCATCGTACGAGATCATAGGGAAAGCCTGGGTCGTCTACTGGCCCACCTCTTCCGTGGGACTCCTCTCTACTTCTCTCCAACTGCTCAGGTAAGAGTCCGCCCGCCAGCTTGGGGTCAAGGCGTATGGACTACATGGAGCAGGCCCTGCAACTGGCCCGGGTGGCGTTGGGCAACACCAGCCCGAACCCCCCCGTGGGGGCGGTTGTGGTCCGCGATGGGCAGGTGGTTGGCCGGGGCTTCACCCAGCCTGCTGGTGGCCCCCACGCTGAAGCCGTGGCACTGTGGGAGGCTGGAGAGCGTGCCGGGGGTGCTACCCTCTATGTGACCCTGGAGCCCTGTTGCCACGTGCAGAAGCGGACACCACCCTGTGCCCAGGCCCTTGTGGCGGCGGGGGTCCGTGAGGTCAGGGTCGCTGTCCTGGACCCCAATCCCCTGGTCAACGGGAAAGGTGTGGCCCTGCTGCGAGAGGGGGGCCTACAGGTGCCTGTTGGGGAACACGCTCAGGAGGCACGCCAGCTCATCGAGGCCTATGCCAAGTGGGTGGTGCGCGGCCTTCCCTTCGTGGTGGCCAAATGGGCCATGAGCCTGGACGGGAAGATTGCCACGGAGTCAGGCGACTCCCGCTGGATCACCGGCGAGATGGCTCGGAGGCGGGTCCACGAGATGCGCCGCGCTGCCGATGCGGTCCTGGTGGGGGTGAACACGGTCCTGGCCGACGACCCGCAACTGACAGCCAGGGATGGGGAGGGTAGGCCGCTGCTCCGGCAGCCGCTCCGTGTAGTCCTGGACAGCAAAGGAAGGACCCCCAGCTCTGCTCGGTGCCTGCGGGAGCCTGGGCAGACCATGATTGCTATTGGGTGTGCCGAGGCAGCCCGCGTCGAAGCCCTTCAGCAGGCAGGGGCCGAGGTGGTGAAGCTGCCCGGCCAGGACGGCCGAGTTGATGTTGCTGCCCTCCTAGCGACGCTGGGCCAACGTGGGGTCACCAGTCTGTTGGTGGAGTCTGGTGGGACAGTGATGGCTTCGCTCCTGGAGCGACGGTTGGTGGACAAGGTGATGGCCTTCGTGGCCCCCACCATCATTGGAGGGAGAGGGGCTTCCAGCCCTGTGGGGGGCACCGGATTCGCCAAGGTGGCGGAGGCTCCCCGCCTGACCGGGGTGGAGGTGGAACGCCTGGGCGAGGACTTGCTGGTTGCTGGGTACGTGGACTGGAGGGAGTAGCGCGTGTTCAGCGGTATCGTGGAGGAGGTAGGGCGGGTAAGCGCGCAGCGGGGGGGCCAGCTCACCGTTGAGGCGAGCTGCGTGCTGGAGGAGACCCGCGTAGGGGACAGCATTGCAGTGAACGGAGCCTGCCTCACCGTCACCCAGATCGAGGACAGCAAGTTCGTAGCAGACCTGAGTCCGGAGACGCTGCGCCGCACCAACCTGGGGCTGCTGGCGCCCGGCGATGCAGTCAACCTGGAGCGAGCGTTGGTCTACGGTGACCGGGTGGGAGGGCACCTGGTCCAGGGACACGTAGACGCCACCGGGGAGGTCCGCTCAGTCACGACGGAGGGGGACTCCTACCTCTTCCGCTTTTCGGTACCGCCGCAGTTGTTACCCTACGTTGTGGAGAAGGGCTTCATTGCCGTGGACGGCGTGAGCCTGACGGTCGTCTCAGTTGACGCTGGCTCCTTTTCGGTGGCTGTGATACCTTATACGTACCGCAACACCGTGCTGGGCTCCAAAGGAGCTGGCGCAGTTGTGAACCTGGAAACCGATATTCTGGCGAAGTACGTGGAGCGGTGGGCCAGGGAGCGCGGGTGGCTCTCGGCTTCCTGACCTGCCTGGCGAAGGGAGCATCCTCATGGCACTGGCCACCGTTGAAGAGGCCATGGCAGACATCCGTGACGGGAAGTTCGTCATCATTGTGGATGACGAAGACCGGGAGAACGAGGGAGACCTGTGCATGGCCGCCGAGATGGCCACCCCCGAGTGCGTCAACTTCTTGACGAAGTACGCCCGGGGCCTCATCTGTGTGCCCATCACCGGGGAGCGGCTGGAGGAGCTGGACATCCCGATGATGGTAACCGAGAATACCTCCAGCCATGGCACCGCCTTCACGGTCTCGGTGGACCACAAGGTTGGCACCACCACCGGCATCTCCGCCTCCGACCGGGCGGCGACCATCAGGGCGTTGGTGTCTCCCCTGGCGCGGCCAGAGGACTTTGCACGCCCTGGCCACATCTTCCCGCTCCGCTACCAGCGCGGTGGTGTGCTGGTGCGGGCCGGGCACACTGAGGCCATCGTGGACCTGGCCAAGCTGACTGGTCTGTACCCAGCGGGCGTGGTCTGCGAAATCATGAACGATGATGGCACCATGGCGCGGTTGTCGCAGCTTACTGGGTTTGCACAGGAGCATAGGCTCAAGATCGTCACGATAGCTGACATCATCAAGTACCGGCGTCAGCATGAGTGCCTGGTGCGACGTGTGGCCGAGGCGCGGCTTCCAACTCCCTACGGGGAGTTCACGGCTTATGCCTATCGGAGCGTGGTGGACCCCCACGAGCACCTGGCGCTGGTGCTGGGCAAGATCAGCCCGGACAAGCCCATCCTGGTGCGGGCCCACAGCGAGTGCCTGACCGGCGACGTCTTTGAGAGCCTGCGCTGCGACTGTGGCGCCCAGATCCGCATGGCCCTCCGGGCCATCAGCCAGGAAGGTTGTGGCGTCTTCATTTACATGCGGCAGGAGGGGCGTGGTATCGGGCTGCACAACAAGATCAAGGCCTATGCTCTCCAGGACAACGGGCTGGACACCGTGGAGGCCAATCTGAAGCTGGGGTTTGCCCCGGACCTGCGCTACTACGGCCTTGGGGCCCAGATCCTGGTAGACCTGGGCGTGCGGAAGATGCGGCTCCTGACCAATAACCCCAAGAAGGTCGTTGGGCTAGAGGGGTATGGGCTGGAGATCGTGGAGAGGGTGTCCATCGTAGCTCCCAAGAACAAGGAGAATGCCCGCTACCTTGAGACGAAGCAGAAGAAGCTGGGTCACCTGCTGGGTGACCCCCAGCCATCGGGAGCCGCTCCCCAGCAACGATCGCCCTAATGTACTGTCTCTGAAATGCCTAGCAGGGGCGCTCGTCCTTCGACGGGTCCGACCCCGACGAGTCGGGGTCGCGACTCTCGGCTGAGTCGGAGCTCAGGGCGAGCGGGCGATGTCAACGGAGCCAAACAGGTTCTTTGCGTGTCGCGGTAGGCACCCACGTGAAACAGGGACCTGGAAGACCAGAGAGCGGAGGACTCCTTGGCCGAAGAGTTGACGGGAAGTCTGGCGGGTCAGGGTCTCAGGTTCGCTATTGTGGTGGCCAGGTTCAACGAGTTCATTGCTACGCGGCTGCTGGAGGGGGCCAAGGCAGGCCTTCTCGCCCACAGCGTAGCGGCTGATGATATAACGGTAGTCCGTGTGCCAGGCTCCTTTGAGGTCCCATTTGTGGCGCGGCGGCTGGCCCTCTCCGGGCGGTTCCACGCCATCGTGTGCCTGGGCGCAGTCATCAAGGGTGAGACTGCTCACTTCGACCTGGTGGCTGGCGAGGCAGCTAGGGGAGTCGCGGCAGTGGGGCGTGAGACTGGGGTGCCCTGTATCTTCGGTATCTTGACCACCATGAACACCGAGCAGGCCATCGACCGGGCCGGGGGCAAGCAGGGGAACCGGGGGTACGATGCCGCCGTAGCCGCCATCCAGATGGCTAACCTGGTGCGGCAGCTTCCGGCGTAGCGCGGCCCTCAAAGGTTCTAGAAGCTGCCCGGAAACTCGCTCAGCCACCGCCTCCTAAAGGGGGCGGCATGATGCCCCACCCTTATGGTCATTAACCAAATACAACGACATCGCTGTCGCTGTCTCCACTGATACCTCATCCCCCCGACCCCCTTCTCCTGCTGGAGAAGGGGGAGAACAGTACCTGGGGGACACCCCCAG
>JACQUK010000052.1 GCA_016210325.1 Chloroflexota bacterium | reverse complement strand
TGCGCCAAACTGGATGCCCACCTCAGGTTTAGCCTTCAACCCGGCCTTCTGGACCCGCTCAATAAGCCGGAGCACATCATCGTGGGGAACGGTGATGAAGCCAGTTGAAATCTCGATGATATCGAAGCCCAGGTCGCGGCACTCGTGGATGTAGTCATCTACTGCCTGGGGACCCTGAGCAAGGACGTGCTCAATAAAACCGCCTGTAGACACCACGACGTCATGGCGATGGCAGAGGTCCAGGAGAGCCTTCACCGCCGTACGGGGCATAAGGGCAAAAGAGCCGCCGGCAAACTTGAGGCTGTCCACGTACTGGCCCATGGTCTCCAGGATGTCCTGAAGGTAGCGTGTTCCCATGGGGGTGTAGTAGGGGCCGCGGACCTCGGTGATGCCCCGGCTTCGGGGCTTGGCCTGGCGCTGGTTAAGTCGGATGAAGGGGAAGGCGCGCTCTTCTTGCTGGGCCATGGCTCACCTCCCTATGGGTGCTTTTGACGCATGCATGGTCAGCGAGGCCCGGGCCAGTAGGGACATGAGTTCCCGAACGGGCAACTGTTCCAGGTGCGAAACGGCTTCCACAACCTGATGCCGCAGACCGCTGGGCAGAGCCGAGGCAGCCAGGCGGTGGAACTTGTTGGCCGCGGTCTCCCAGCGCATGGGCCGCGTGTGAAAGCCCTCGTAGTCGCTCTTCTCTACTTCCAGGACTTGGCCGTTTTCCAGGCGGACGCGCACTCGGCACGGCATCTCGTCCGGGAACCGACGGCTGTAGGCCTCTGATGGACGTACCGTGATGCGCGGCAATAGCTCCTGGACATCGCGGGCCTGGATACGCGGGGCCAGGTACTGCTCCGGCATCACTTGCCCGTCCAGAATAGCCACGGCGACGATGTAGGGCAGGCTGTGGTCGGCCTCCTCCTTGGTGCGTACTGCTGTTTTCTCGCCCTCTTCCCCGCCTCCGATGATGTGGTAGGCAACGTCGAAGGTCTCTACCTCCACCTGCCGGACCTGCTCGCCGCGGAGCCCGTGGCGCTGCCTTAGCTCCAGGACCGCCTCTATAGACGATTGGGAGTGGACCTCGGCGTTGTACTTCTTGAGAATGGCCCGGGTGACCCGGTCGAGGCCACCTTGTGACCAGTCAATCTGGAACCGGCCTGAAACCGCGTCCATGAAGCCCTTGGTGCCCTCGAAGACCTCCGGAGGGCCGGTCACGCCTCGCATGGCCAGGAACGCTGCGTGGGTGCAGCCGAATGCGGTGTTGGGGTAGGCCAGACCTTTCCAGTGAGACAGAGAGCCGGTCCGGGTTACCCGCAGGGCGTTGAACGCGGTGCCGCTGATGGCGAGGGCGTGGGCGGTGCGCTCTTCATCGAGCGCCAAGGCCTTGGCCACTCCGGCGGCCACAGCGAAAGAGCCCTGGGTAGTGTGATCGAAGCCCCTGGCCCGCACGGGCGCCACATCGCTCAGGCGGCACTGGACCTCGTAGGCCACGGCCAACGCGGTGAGCAAGTCTCGTCCTGAGCCGTCAACGTACTCGCCTGCGGCCAGGACAGGCGCCAGGTTGTCGCTGGGGTGGCAGGTCTCGCGCGGCGCCAGGTAGCTATCGTTGAAGTCCAGGTAGCGCACCAGGGCACCGTTGTAAAGGGCCGCCCGGTCGGGCGCCGTGCGGCCACCGCCAATGAGGGTGCACAGGCCATTTCCACCGAACTCTTCCACCTGCTGGCGCACTAGCCGCACAGGCTCCCCATTCAGGGCACCCAAGGCGCAGCCCAGGCTGTCCAGGACGCGCACTTTTAGCTGCGCTACAACGTCAGGGAGTAGTTGCTCATAAGCGGAGCGGACAACAAAACGGGCAAGCTCGTGGACCAGGGCCATGACGGTGCCTCCCCCCAGGCCATCTCATAATGCCATGAGACAGCCTTTGTCCACCCCTACAGATTTGACGCTACTCTCCCCGGTCTCTAGTGTCAAGGTAGTATCCTGGGATCGCACCTACAAATTTTGTGTTGGACAGCGGCACCAACGATAGCGCGCCAGCGAACATGGGGCACTCCTGGGCCCCTCGGGGCCCAGGAGTGCGGGGCTGCTAGAGGCTGCTGGGAAGGGGGCAAAGCGCCCTGGGGTGGAAGCAGCCGACGATGCCTCCGCTCAAGGAGCAGGCCAGGGTTCAGGAAGGGAGCTCCTGAATGGCAACACGCTTGATGACCACTTGTTCGAGAGGCTTGGAAGGCTCCCCACGGGGGCTCAATGTGACGGGTGTGTTCGCTATCTTGTCCACCACGTCTATCCCCTGGGTGACGATGCCGAAGATGGTGTAGTCCTTTGGTAGGGCTACGTTCTGGTGCACGACGAAGAACTGACTGCCATTGGTGTTCGGCCCGGCGTTCGCCATAGCAAGTGTGCCACGCAGGTAGTCCCGGGTCACAGGCTCGTCCTCAAAGGTGTAGCCAGGCCCGCCAGTCCCGTTCCCTAGCGGGTCGCCCCCCTGGAGCATGAAACCCTTGACGATGCGGTGGAAACTGGTCCCATCGTAGAAGCCCTGCTGCGCCAGGAAAACGAAGTTGTTGACCGTCTTGGGGGTCTCTTTGGCAAAGAGCTCCAGGACGATGGTGCCTGCGCTGGTCTCCATGGTGGCCAGGTAGCGCTTGTTGATGTCAATGCTCATGGCTGGCGGGCTGGAGTATTGCTTGATTTTCGTACCTCCTTGTGGTGTTGCCGTTGGGGATGGGCGAGCAGGCGGAGACGTGGGGGTGGGCTGCGGACTTTCAGCGCAGCCCGCCAGCAGCAGGGCCGTTCCAAGGGCTGCTACGATGGCCAAGGGTCTCACCATTCTCCCTCCTCGGGCGCACGATGTTATTGTACCGGAGTACCCTGTCGTTGCCAAAGCGTGTTCAGCGGCCCAAGACGTAACAGGTCGCGCAGTCACCTGCCCGGGGAATCCGCAGCCCGGCATCCCGACCTCAGTCGGGATGCCCTTCCTGTACACCAAGCAAGACAGCACTCCTGTCTCGCTCCTGGGGTGAGCCGTGGCCTGTGCCTCTGGGGTCACGGTGCGGCAGGCATCCTCGGACGAGCGATATATTATAGATGATAGCAAGGTGGTTCCATGATGGTGGGGGCGGGCTTGTCAGAGATGCTTCAGGCATGGCACGAACAGGCAGCCCCACGCGGCGCCGCTGAGTCCGCTATGCCGCCAGCTACTAACGACATGCGAGTCCTCGTGGTGGCCCTGGACTCCCTGGCCCGAGCGGGGCTGGCGGCGCTTCTCGCTGCGCAGCCCGACAGCGTGGTGGTTGGCCAGTCGGATGGCAGCGGCGATCTCATTGCCGACCTTGGGGCGTACCGTCCAGACGTTCTCGTATGGGACCTGGGTTGGGACCTCTCCAAGGCAGTGGAGCGTCTGGCAGAGCTTCCTGAGTCTGCCCCACCGGTGGTGGCCCTCCTGGCTGAGGGACCGCAGGCTGCCCTGGCCTGGGCTGCCGGCGCCCGTGGCCTGCTCTTGCGAGATGCGGATGGCGCCATTCTGGTGGCTGCTATGAGGGCCGTGACCCACGGGGTCGTAGCGCTGGACCCACGTCTTGTGGGCACCCTCATGTCGGCCCAAGACAGCCCGTCGCCGTCTTCGGCAGGGGAGCTCAGCGCCCGAGAGCTAGAGGTGCTCCAGCTTCTGGCAGAGGGACTGCCGAATAAGACCATCGCACAACGCCTCAGTATCAGCGAGCACACGGTCAAGTTCCACGTCAACTCCATCCTGGGCAAGCTGGGTGCCCAGAGTCGCACCGAGGCGGTCACCAGGGGCATTCGCGGCGGGCTAATCCACCTCTAACCCAATCGTTTTTCCAGGTGACGCCCTGGCTACATGGGTGATGCTGCGCCATGTGCTCCCCAACTACGATGGAATCAGGTAGGGAAACCTGGCGAAGGCTATCCGTTGCCGTACAGGAGGTCTAGCAATGGCGAACACCCTCATGGAGCTGTCCAACGATCTGGCGTCCACGGTGTCGGCGGCCGAGGCTGCTGTGGTGCGGGTAGAGGCCCGCCGTCGCCTCCCGGCCAGCGGCTTTGTCTGGTCCCGTGACGGTGTCATCGTTACGGCACACCATGTTATCGAGCAAGAAGATAGTATCGTGGTAGGACTTCCCAACGGTGATGCCGTCCGGGCCACGCTGGCTGGACGCGACCCCACTACCGACCTCGCCGTCCTGCGCGTCCAGGGCGTTTCTCTTACGCCTCCCGCCTGGGCGGAGAGCGGGAGCACCCGCGTTGGTCACCTGGTGCTGGCCCTGGGGCGGCCAAGCAAGTCCGTCCTGGCCACGCTGGGCATCGTCAGCGCGCTGCGGGAAAGCTGGCACACGCCCACTGGCGGCCGTGTTGACCAGTACCTCCAGGCGGATGTGAGCATGTACCCCGGCTTCTCTGGCGGCCCGTTAGTGGCTGCCAGTGGGCATGTGATTGGCCTGAACACTACCGCATTGCTACGGGGCGCGACCCTGACCATCCCGGTAACCACCCTCCGTCGGGTGGTGGAGACCCTGTTGGCCCACGGGAAGATCAAGCGTGGGCACCTTGGGGTGGGGGTGCAGCCGGCCCGGCTGCCAGCAGCCATCGCCACTCAGTTGGCCCAGGAAACGGGGCTGTTGGTGGTCGCCGTCGAGCCAGGGAGCCCCGCCGACCAGGCAGCACTGCTCCTGGGCGACACCATCGTTGGGCTGGCTGGAGCGCCGGTGCGCTACCCCGACGACCTGCTAGCCGGCCTGAGCAGCGACCGTATCGGCACCACCGTTCCGGTCCGGGTCCTGCGCGGGGGTCGGCTCCAAGAACTGATGGCGACCATTGGTGAGCGCCAATAGGGGAGGGCCGGGATGTCGGTGCTAACAGACCAGTTGAACGTAGAGCTAGCTGCGGTTGTGGAGAGGATGGGGCGCAGCCTGGTCCAGGTCCGCAACGGCCGCCGAGGTGCCGGCGCAGGAACCATCTGGCATCCCGATGGCCTGGTGGTCACCAACGCCCACGTAGCATCAGGCAGCCACCTGAGCGTTGTCCTCCCCAACGGGACCTCGCTCCCCGCCAGGATTCTGGTCAGCGGTCCTGACCTTGACCTGGCAGCTTTGATGGTTGATGCTACCGGCCTGCCGGCCGTCGCAGTGGGCGATTCTCGGAAGCTCCAGCCTGGGCAGTGGGTGCTGGCGATGGGGCATCCCTGGGGTGTTCTTGGAGCAGGGGCCACTGGCGTCGTCATAGGTGTAGGACCAGACTTGCCTGGGATACCCCAGTTCCAGCATGAGTGGGTGGTGGTAGACCTTCGCCTGCGACCGGGCAACTCCGGCGGCCCGCTGATTGATGGCCAAGGTCGGCTGGTGGGTGTCAACACCATGATTGTCGGCCCCAACGTAGGGATGGCTGTGCCAGCACACGTGGTCAAGGCTTTCCTCCGGAAGGCCTTGCTTGAGTTGGGTCGCTCCGCCAGCCCTTCCGTGGAAGGGCCAGTCCGCTGCCGTTTGTGACGACCACCGGTCTATCTCAAAGTGGCCAAAACGCTGCCGGCTCTGAAGGTGCCTAACAGCCATCACGACGCCAGGGTGCTGTTGGCGCAAGAGTATTTGACATCGTGAGGGCTGAGATGGTAAGGAGGGAAGGTTGTGGTGGACGGCACGCCACGGGCCTAGAATGGGCCTATCCGTATCTGCATGTGGGAGACGGCGTACAGGCCCATGCCAAGGGCAATGAAAAAGAGGACTCCGATGGCCACCATCGTGCCGGCCAGCACCTTCATCCAGAGCGGGGACCCTCGGCGACCCCATGCACGGACAGCTACCCCCACGGTGACAGCAACATAGGCCGCCAGGAAAAAGCCGGCTACAAGGACCCTGATACCCTCCATACCTCTCGGTCCCAATGGCTTTGGCACACCAATCTTACCGCTTCATGCCTGGGGCCACAATTCAGCCCTCAGGGGTCCCACGCCCGCCCTGTACATGGGGACCTGTCCCACAGCAAGGTGCCAAGAGGGCGACGCTCATGCTGGCATGGCTGACGGGTGGGTGGTAGGCTCGCTGGACACTGCGGCCACCTGCGCTTGGTGGGTCATGTGCGGCTTGTGCTCCTGTCGTATCGATGCTACGATTCTCCCTATGTTTTCAGGCTTGATTGCGGCCTAGCCGTGAAGGAGATGCACCTATGCCCCAGGTGTTCAGCCCCGCCGAGATGCAACGGCGAGTTGCGAAGCTTCAGGAGGCCATGGACCAGAAGGGGATTGGCTGTGCTTTGGCCTCCTCTATCCACACCTCGTTCTACTACAGCGGCTTCTGGTACGCTCTCCCCTATGGTAGGTTGGCCGCCACAGTCATCCCCAGGCACGGCGAGCCGGTGCTGATTACCCCCAAACAGGAGAGCCGCCGCGCCATCGAGTACTCCTGGCTGAAGGACGTGAGGACCTACACTGATGAAGAGCCTGCTCTCGTGGGCCTGGTCCGGCTGGTCAAGGAGGTGCTTGGCGAGAAGGGGCTTAGCAACGGGAGAATCGGGATTGAGGGCGATGTGATATCGGACCGCGTGCTGCGGGCACTGCGGACCGCATTCCCCAAGGCCACGTTTGACGATATCTCCGATGCCATGATGCGGCAACGGTTGGTCAAGTCGCAAGAAGAGATTGCTCTCATACGGCAGGGTGCGGACATCTGCAAGATAGCGGTCAGAGCGGGCGAGGATGCCATTGCAGAGGGCAAGACCGAGCTTGATGTGGCCATGACCATTGAGGTAGCCGCAGCCAGAGAGCACGCCAAGCGCTTTCCGGACCTCGACTTCGTTTGTGGCCAGGCCCACTGCAAATCAGGCTACCGGAGTGTCTACGGCCACACCGCACCCAGCGGCAAGAAGCTCACCCGAGGCGAAATCATTCAATTCGGGACCCCCATCAGCATCATGGGCTATTTTCATACCCTGGCCCGGCAGCGGGTCATAGGGCCAGTCCCCGGAGAGCTCAAGAAACGCTACAACGTGATGCTGGAGGCTGTCAACCGGTGCTTTGAGGCCATGAAGCCAGGCGTACTCTGCTCAGAGATCGACAGGACCGTTGTGGAGGTTTTCAAGAAAGCTGGATACCTGGAGCACAAGGGCTTCGGGACAGGCCACTCCTTTGGCCTCATGGGACCTTTCTGGGGGAGAGAGGACCTGGGTGACCTGCGGCTCTACAACCACACCCCCTTGCAGGAGGGCATGATCGAGTCCATTGAGCCTTCTCTCTACTTCCCCGGGCTAGCAGGGTTTATCACCGTGGACATGGTGCTGGTGACCAAGGACGGGCACGAAGTCCTTACTGAGTACCCGCGGGAGCTGAGCAGTCTCTAAGGGCATGGCCTCTGCTATCGGCGCCTCCGCAGGGCAGGCATGTGGCTGCGAAGCTGTGGCCGAGAAGGGGTGCCGTTGCAATTGTGTTGAACCCGCTCATACCCTTCCTTCCATCCGTAAAGCCACCCCCAGGTCTTGCTGAGGGCCTTTTACAACCGGTTCGAGGTGCCTTTCCACATTTATGCAACGGCTCCTGAGAAGGAAGTTTCTTGACTTTTCCCATCTACTATGAGATAGTGCTCGATAACCTCTGCGCCTTCGGTGGGGTGGTGGAGGTGGCGGATGTCCTCACTCCGGACCAGTGATGGTCCGTCGTGCACATCTCTTTATCCCGCAACACCTTATCAAAGCGTTGCAGTCCACAGCACGCTCTCTGAGCACAGCCGCACCTGTTCGTGTGGAACGATCAACAGAAGCAGGTCAAAAGGGCAATGAAGTATTGGGAGGCAACATGAGGCGCATCCTGCTGGTCCCTGGCCTTTTGCTCGCTCTGGTCCTCCTGGCTAGCGTGGCTTGTCGGGCGGCGGCCCCTAGCCCCACGCCCACCCAACCGCCGGCTACGCCCACGGCCACCAGAGCGCCAGCGACACCGACGCCCACCACGGCAGTTGTCCAGCCCACGGCCACACCGACCACCGCAATCGTGCAGCCCACCGCGACGGCCACGGCTGCCCCGACCGCAGCCGGGACGCCTATTGACACCCTGGTAGCCCAGGCCAAGGCCCGCGGCAAGGGGGCCCTGAATCCGTGGGTGTCAGAGCAAATCACAAAGCGGAATATCCCTGGCCGCAGGCCGCCGCTGCCCACCACTCCACCCAAGTACGGAGGTGCAGGGGGTGGAGGCGGACTGCCGACCATTTCGGCCTTCCCCACCGGCGTGCAGACCCTGGACCCGTTCATCAACGTCCAGATTTCGGACGGGGCCATCCACGACAAGCTACTAGACAAGGGGACCGGGCCCCAGTACGCTCCTATCTCCTCTGTGGTGAACCCCATGCAGGCCCAGTCGTGGGAATACAAAGACAACACGACCCTGGTCCTGCACCTCACCAAGACAGCGAAGTTCTGGAACAAGCCGCCGGTGAACGGCCGGCCGATAACTGCCCAGGACTGGGTGTGGACATTCGAGAAGCTGCGTGCTTCTCCTGGGGCCGCCGCAGTCGCCGCAAGGTTCCAGCCAGTCAGCTCCTTCAAGGCGTTGGATGATTACACCCTGGAGCTGAAGACGACGCGTCCCTACGCGACCCTTCTGCTACAGTTGGCATCCAACGGCTTTGGGGTGATGCCCAAGGAGATCTACGAGACGGGCAAGGCCATTGCCACGGAGGCCGACCTGGTCGCCAGCGGCCCGTGGATCCTGGAGAAGTTCACCCCTGGCAGCGAGCTGGTGATGAAGCGCAACCCCGACTATTGGGGCTACTGGAGCGGGGCCAAGGACAACCTCATTGTGGAAACGCCAACCCAGTACAAGCTGCCCTTCATGGATGGAGTCGTCTGGCTCCAGCTTACCGATGAGGCGGCCATGGACGCCGGTTTCCGGGCCCAGAAGATCGACATGCTAGGCTGGCAGCGCTCCATCAAGAAGCCGCGTTATGACAGCCTTTCCAGCACCAATCCCAATGCCACATGGACCATCTTCATTGACACGGCCAACCGGCGGCCCTGGCTCTTCCGGGTGGACGAGCCGCCGTTTGACAACATCAAGCTGCGGCAGGCAGTCTCCGCCGCCCTGGACCAGGAGGGCATGTGCACTGGACCCCAGGCCGGCTGGTGCATCCCCGGCGAGTACGTCTACGCCGGCGGGGGTGAATGGTTCCTGCCCAATTTCGAGTACGGCGAGGGGGCCAAGTACAGCGGCAACAACCCCGAGCTGGCCAAGAAGCTGCTAGCCGAGGCCGGCTACAAGGGAGAACCCATCAACTTCGAGACGGCCCCCTGGGTGCCTTACACTGTTGCTGAGGGAGAGCTGTTCCAGGCCAACCTGAAGAGCGTGGGCATGAACGTCAACATCAACTCCCGGGACGTCAACGCCCACATCAGCGTGGCCTTCTCTGGCAACTGGCACGGGGTGTTGCAGACCTTCTTCAGCAGCGGCGTGGACCCGGACGAGTGGCTCAGGACACCCTACCACTCCAAGACCTCCGGAGGAACGGTGCTGCACCTGAACGACGCCAAGCTCGACGCTATGCTGGATGCCGAGTCGGCGGAGTTGGACCACTGGGCACGGGTAGCCAAGGTGTACGAGATCATCCGCTACTTGGCGGTACAACGCTATTCCACATACGCGGCGGGGGGGTTCGCCAATGCCTCCGTGGCCCAGCCCTACATGAAGAACTTCAGCTTCACAGGTGGCCTGGTAGGCTGGGGGTGGGGTACTCTTCGCGCCTGGGTTGACAAGGACAACCCCAACGTTGGATTCCAGCCGCTCTAGGGCCGCACCGGGAAACCAGCACAAGCTTGTCTGAAACGCACAGGGGCGACCGCAGGTGAGGAGGTGGTTGCCCCTGTGTGTTGATGGCGAGCAGCATGCCTGGTGACACCAAATGGAAGAGGACCTGCCGACCACAGCGAATGAAACTCCGGCAGAGGTGAAGGATGGGCGTCCGGATCGGGCTGGTCACCTACGTCTGGCCCTTTGCACGGGAAGCCCCTGAGGTCTTCTACGAATGCATCGCGCGCTGCGAGGAGCAGGGCCTCGACTCCCTGTGGGTCACTGACAGCCGTATGCAGCCAAGGCTGAACCTGGACCCGGTGGTCGCCATGACGGCCATCGCGGCCCGGACACATCGGCTGAGGTTCGGGACAGCGGTAATGGTGCTGCCAACCCGCAATCCCCTCATTCTGGCACGGCAGATTGCTGCGTTGGACTTCTTTTCGGGAGGGCGCACCATTCTGGGCGTGGGCATCGCGGTGCCGCACAAGGTGCCGGAGGGAGTCGTGCGCGGCTATGGCCTCGCCACTCCAGAAGCACCAGGCCGCCTTGACGAGATGATACCGTTGCTGCGCAAGCTGTGGACCGAGCGCGATGTCAGCCACCACGGCAAGTACTACCATGTGGACGGCATGAACGTCTTCCCGCGGCCAGTGCAACAGCCCTGTACCCCAATCTGGATTGGTGGCAACTCTGAGGCAGCCCTGCGGCGCACCGGTCGCCTGGGCGATGGCTGGCTGCCCTACGACATCAGCGCTGAGGACTGTCACCACGGGAGAGAGGCCATCCTGCGCTATGCCCAGGAATACGGCCGTACTCTTGAAGACGATAACTTCGGGGCCTACTTACCTTTCTGCATCGCTGATAGCCTGGCAGAGGCCGAAAAGCTGGCCAGGACCCGTGTCGCGGCCAACAACCTCTTGGGCACCCCCCACCAGGTCCGGGCCCGAATGCGCGAGTACATTGACGCCGGAGTCCGCAGGTTTGTCATGAACCCCATTGGACCAGCAGACCAGTTCATGCAGCAGGTGGACCTCCTGGCAAAAGAGATAGTGGCCCCACTTCAGACGCATCGAGTGGCCTGAGCCTCTTTCGCCCTGGTTTGGACCCAGGAGAACGGTGGCGTTGGCACACCGTGGGCACGCGCCTCAGTGAGGCAGCAGCAAGATTGTTGCAGCGACTCAAGGCGGGTCGTGGGGAGCTCCTAGTGTCCCGTCTCCGAAATGCGTTTACGAAATTGTCATTGCGAGGAGTCCCGACGAGTCGGGACGACGAAGTCCCGATGTAATCGGGAGAGGAAGCGTGGCCCCGCCGCCAGACGGCGTGGTGAGCCTGCCGAACCATTGCCACGGCCCTCCGGAGCCTGTGGTGAGGTCTCGAACCATCAGGCCTCGCAATGACAGCACGATGTGAGTTTCCTCGGCGAACTTTAGGACAGGAACTAGTCACGAC
>JACQUK010000042.1 GCA_016210325.1 Chloroflexota bacterium | reverse complement strand
GGTCTAAGGCGGGGGTCTGCAAAACCCCTATTCGGCGGTTCGAATCCGCCCGTCGCCTCCAGTAGCCAGTTGTGGGGGTTCGGCTGGATTGCTGTAGCCCCCTTTTCTTTTGGGCCCCCGCGCCCGATGGTACAATGCTGTTGCACTCGCCCGGCCGAGGTGGCGAAACGGCAGACGCGGCGGACTTAAAATCCGCTGCCCGCAAGGGCGTGTGGGTTCAAATCCCACCCTCGGCACTGGAACTGCTTACCAGCGGTGCGGATGTCGCGGATGGGGTGAACTGCGCGGTTCGGTCCCAGAGGCCGCCACTGGTCTGTCCCCGTCTCTGCAGCGTGGCGGCGGATGAAGCTCGTATGATATCATCCTGACAACTTAGCTACCTCGAACCGAAGAGAGAAGGGTATGAGCACTTCTACCAACGCCCATGAGATAATGTTCACTCGCGTGCGGCTGACAGTACGCGTCGACTCACTTTTCTTCCCGCTCGACTACGGGGATATCGCCAAGGTGCTTCCTACCCTGGGGTACGAACTCCTCGAAAAGCGGTTGCCGGTGGAACTCCCTGCCGGTGCGAGACTTGCCGTGTCGGGCAGGATCGCCCAAAAGGAACCCTATTACGTGCACCTTAGCGTCGACCGAGGGTTCATTGGCGTAGATGGCGACGAGCCAGCAGGGGTACTAAGTGAGTTCAAAAACCTGCTGCAACTCCTCGAAGAAACGTATCACCCAGATTTCGGGAAACAGGCGCGCTTCTATGAGATAATCGTGGACGCAACGGTAAGAGGCAAGGGTGACCCGCTGCAGGTGCTGGCTACGCTTTCGCGGAGTATCCAGCTTCTGACGAACCTGCAACCACTGTTGGGCGAGAAGGACTTGGCCAGTTTCGGCCTCCGCCTGGTACCGCGGGGTGCCTCGCCGGGCGAAGATGAGTGGTTTGAATGGCGAATCGAACCACTGGTGCCGCGACCGAAGACCCACTATACTGCCTCGGTGGTTTACCGCAGCCCCAACAGGGAGAATGTTGAGACTCGTCTGGCATCCCTCGAAGACACTCTAGACAAACTGGTGTCGCAGCTTGAGGCCCAGGGTAGCATCGGGGCTTGATATGGATAACGATCGCCTTCTACTCACGCCGAATATGGATGCCAAGGCTGTCGCCGGAACTGCTGGGCTGGACGGAGGTCGTACCATGCTGGGCCCCGGTGTGCAAGGCTCCGCTCACACAGGAACCCAGTGGAATTGCGTCGTGGCTGCTGTAGGAACTGCCGGCGTGGTTGACCTGCTAACGTCTCATGCTGTCGCCACGCCGAGTGTTCTCCAGGTCACAAGCCTGACGGAACTTGGCGAGCCAGGCTGGATCGTCACCTCAATAGGGACCAATTGCGGTTCAAACCTGAACGAGTCATCGCCGCTGTTCAGCATCGGCGGGCAGAGAGAGTGGGTCGAGCGGCATCGGGATCGCCTGCTTTTCCTTTCGCAGCTAGGGAAGTTTGAACAAAGATTTGGAATGTCCTCTCGACGCTTCTGGCAGCTCTGGAGGGTGGGGGACCTGTTGGGCCCCGACTCGTCTGACTTCTCCGCATGGGCGGTGTTCTGCGATCACGCAGAGAGAGCAGGCCTACTCTAGAGGTATTCGAGAGCTGATAAAGGCATGGGCTTTGAAGCAGAGTGCAGACGTTTCTATGATCAGACCGTGGTCATGCTCCACAGGTATTTCCCGCAAGCAATCGTAGCGAAGGACATCTCCAAAGATAGTTGCTCCATTTACCAACTAGGGTCTCCGCCCGTGCTTCGCGGGGGAACTTGCCTCGAATTCCGATTCACGTTGGTTCCGAAGGTGGGCGGTGGTTGTGAGCTTCACACATATAACTATCGTGTGAAGCGATGGGGCGAGGGCAAAGCCTTCGCTCAAGACGAGGCAGACGAGTGCTGCTTCTGGTCGCGCGATCCCCAGAGAGAGTCCGTTGCGCATCCTCTCTATCATCTTCAGATTGAGAACTCTCACCGCTCGCGTCGCTATCCCACCGGCTGTGTGAAGCTTGAGGAAGTGGCGAAAATGATTCGCTACCAGATCGAGCCTGGGTCGTACTGAGCAGATGCTGCAACTAATTGCGATGCACAACGCGGACTCGGTGAGAGGGGTTAGGTGAGTCCCCCAGCCCATGCTGTAGTGTCCGTGGCTATTGGTGGCGCTACCTGGGCGGTCACCCGCTCCCCTGGGGCAGTGGCCGTGGCGTTGTTGGTGGGTGTCCTTATTGACCTGGACCACCTGCCCGACTACTACCACACCCTGGTGCTGGGGCGGCGGCCGCGTCTGTGGCTTGTCCTCCACAGCTATGAGGGAGTAGTACCGGGTACGTTGGCGGCCTATCTTTCCGGATGGAATCCCCTGGTCATCGCCGGCCTGGCTGCTTTCCTGGCCCATATCCTGTGTGACCAGGTAGCTAACCCGGTGCGGCCCCTGGGCTACTTCTTTACCTACCGGGCGCTGAAGGGCTTCCGGGTGGAGGAGCTGTCGTACGTGAATGCCAGGGCGATGGAGGGAGCGCTGGTCCGCGACCCGCTGCTGGGCTGGCTGGCCCGCTGGACCCTGCGCACACTGCGGCGCCTCCACGGGCGCCGACCGGCCCCTGGCAGGGAAGAGGCCCCCACACTCTAAGCGTGCTGGGCCACGAGTGGCCTGGGTGACTGCCCTCGCTATAGCAACAGCGTGACTGGGTTCTCCAGCAACCGCTTCACCTCGGCCAGGAAGCGGGCTGCGTCGGCGCCGTCGGAGACGCGGTGGTCCACCGAGAGGGTGGCGTGCATGGTCTGGGCCACAGCCACCTGTCCCTCCTTCACCACCGGACGCGGCCTGACCGAGCCCACGGCGAGCACCCCTGACTGGGGCGGGTGGATGATGGCGGCGAAGCTGTCCACATCGAACATCCCCAGGTTGCTGATGCTGAAGGTGGCGCCGCCATACTCCTCAGCAGTGAGGCCACCCTTGTTGGCCCGCTCCACCAGGCCCTTGGAGGCCCGGGCCAGGTCCGCGAGGCTCTTGGCACCGCAATCAAGGAGGGCAGGCACCATGAGCCCCTGGCCGCCCTCCAAGGCGACAGCAACGCCGATGTTGATGCGTGGGTTCATCTGGAGCTTTCCATCGTGGTAGAAGGCGTTGAAGTTGGGGTACTTCTGGAGCGCCAGCACGCAGGCGCGGATGATAAAGTCGTTGACACTGACACGGACACCCTGGCCGTTGAGGGCGCGGTTGAGCTGGACGCGCAGCTCCATGCCCGCGGTCATGTCAACCTCAGCGGAAACGTAGAAGTGGGGGACCTCCTGCTTGGCGCGCGTGGTCAGGCGGGCGATGGCCTGCCGCATGCGGGTCAGCTCTACCAGGTGAGGTTCCACCTCCTCCACAGGTGGTGGCGGCGCAGCAGGGGCTGCGGCAGCGGTAGGCCCCCCTGCCGGCACAGCCTGGGGCGCCGCTGGCGCAGCTTGGCGTCCTTCCAGGTGGCGATGGATGTCCGCCTCGACGATGCGGCCGCCGGGCCCGGTCCCGCGGACCTGGCCCAGGTCAACCCCGTGCTCCTGTGCCAGGCGGCGGGCCAGGGGTGACGCTTTGACCTCTCCTGTGGTGGGGGTTGGCGCCACTGCGGCAGCCTGCGGTGGCACAGTGGCTGGAGCGGAGGCCAGCGCCGACTCCTTCGCAGCCGGTTGGGCCGCCGGCGTCGTCAGGTCTTCGGGCAGGGGTTCGTCTGGCGCAGCGATGACCCCAATGGCCTGGCCCACGGGCACAGTGACCCCTTCGGGGACCAGGACCTTCCGCAGTACCCCCGAGGCGTAGGCCTGCATCTCCACCACGGCCTTGTCGGTCTCAATCTCGGCGATAATCTCGCCTCGCTGGACGGGTTCGCCTTCTTTCTTGAGCCAGCGGGCGATGCGGCCCTGCTGCATGTCATAGCCCATTTGCGGCATGACCACCTTTGTCGCCAAGGGACCTCCTTGCTAGCACAAGCTCTTTGCTACCGTGGTTGCCGAACGGGGCCAGCTCTTTGCTCTGTGAAGACGGACTTCGGCGCGCGCCTTTGCCACGGCAAAAGGGACTGGGAACCAGGATAGCGCGCCGGACGGGTGAGCACCACTGGGCTAGAGGCCAAAGTTCTCCCGCACGGTGGCTACCACCCTGGCGGCGTCAGGGATAGCCTGCCGCTCCAGGTTGCGGGCGTACGGCATCGGGACGTCGGCGCCGCCCAGGTGGACAACCGGCCCGTCCAGGTCGTCGAAGGCCTGGCGGTGGAGCAGGTAGGCGATGTAGGCGCCGAAGCCCCCGGTCTCCCACGCCTCCTCGATGACCACGGCGCGATGGGTCCGCTTTACAGAGGCCACCAGCGCCTCGGTGTCCAGGGGCCGCAGCGAGCGCAGGTCTACTACCTCGGCCTGGACTCCCTTGCTAGCCAGCTCCTGGGCTGCTTGCAGGGCGATATGCACCGCGCGCCCGTAGGCGATGAGGCTGACGTGTTCGCCAGGGCGCTTGACCTCAGCCTGGCCTATGGGTACATCGTAGTAGTCGTCTGGCACCTGGCCCCGGACACCGTAGAGAAGGGCGTGCTCGCAGTAGATGATGGGGTTCTTCTCCTTGAAGCATGTCCTGAGCAGCCCCAAGGCATCGTATGGCGTGGTGGGGAAAACGACCTTGAGGCCGGGGACGGAGGCGTACCATCCCTCCAGGCTCTGGGAGTGGGTCGCGGCGAGGCCTGCCCCTCCACCGGTGACGGTGCGGATGATGAGGGGAACCTGGACCTGCCCTCCTGACATGTAGCGTATCTTGGCCGCATGGTTGACGATCTGGTCCATGGCCAGGAGCGAGAAGTTGATGGTCATGATCTCCACCACGGGGTGCAGCCCGCCCATGGCGGCGCCGACCCCGCTGCCGACGATGACCGACTCGGCGATGGGGGCATCCCTGACCCGCTTCGGGCCGTAGCGGGTCAAGAACCCCTTGGTCACGGCGTAGGCGCCCCCATAGGCGCCCACGTCCTCGCCCATGATGAAGACACGGGGGTCCTGCTCAAGGGCCTCGCGCAGGCCCTGGCTAATGGCTTCCCGCAACGTGAGCTCAGCGATGGTCCGTCTCCCTCTCGCGGGTGGACAGGGGCGCCGACCCGCTCCAAACAACTAGGTGGCCGAGATGTCTTCCCACAGGGCCGAGGGGCCCGGCTCGGGGCTCTCGTCGGCGAAGCGGGCCGCCTCCTCCACCTCTTGCTCTACCTCGACATCCACCTGCTCCAACTGCTCTTCGCTAATGTGGGCCGTCTCCGTCAGGTACTTTCGGAAGGTGGGGATGGGGTCCCGGGCATGCCACCGCGCCTCCTCGGTCTTGTCGCGGTACTCGACGGGGTCGGCCATGGAGTGGCCCCGGAAACGGTAGGTGAGGGCCTCCAGGAGAAAAGGGCCTTCCCAGTGGCGGATGCGCTCCAGGGCTTCGCGGGTGGCCTGGCGGACGGCCAGCACATCCATGCCGTCAATGTGCCGGGCCGGCACGCGGTAGTGGTCGCCCGCCTTGTAGACGTCTCTGCCCCCGGCGTAGGTCCGGTCGATGTGGGTGCCCATGCCATAGAGGTTGTTCTCCAGGAAGAAGAGGACCGGCAGCTTCCAGAGGGAAGCCAGGTTCATCGCCTCGTGGAACTCCCCCTCGTTAAGGGCCCCATCGCCGAAGAAGGCGACGACCACTCGCTTTTCGTCCAGGTATTGGGAGGCCAGGGCCAGGCCAGTGGCGATGGGGAGCTGCCCACCGACGATGGCATAGCCCCCCATGAAGTTCTTGTTCACGTCGAAGAGGTGCATGGAGCCGCCTTTGCCGTGGCTGAGCCCGGTGGCGCGCCCGTAGAGCTCGGCCATGACTCGCCTGGGGTCCAGGCCCCGGGCCAGGGCGTGGCCGTGGTCCCGGTAGTGGGTGACGACATAGTCCTGTGGCTGAAGGGCCGCCGCCACCCCCACCGCGATGGCCTCCTCCCCGATGTACAGGTGCAGGAAGCCGCGGATTTTGCCCAGCATGTAGGCCTCAGCACACTTCTCCTCAAACACCCGGACCAGGTGCATCTGCCGGTAGAGGTGCACCATGTCGGTCTTGCTCAAGTCTTCTTTCAACTGCATGGCTGTCCTCACCGTCTACGATGGTCGCATGGCGGGAGAGGCCAGGACCCTCCTGCCTTCTTCTACGTTGCCTACGCTATCAGTCTATCAGCCTTCAGCCAGGCTTGGCCCTTTTCCTGATGGCCAACCGCAAATGACACAAATCTCATCAGCATTGCTCAGGGGGAAGGCACTCCGTGAGGCATCCTCCCCCGAGCCCCATAAGACCAGTGCCCGTGGAACGCAGGCTCACCCGGAGCCGCAGCGGGAAAGTAGCTGTTGCCACTCCTGGTCCACCCGACTCTGGACCTCCAGGGCCAGGTCCTGGCGCTGTGGGTCCAGCAGGTGGCTGAACCGCCCCTGGGCCTTGAGCCAGTCAACGATGGGACGCTTCTGCGCCGGCCGGTAGCTGAGCTTCCATGCCCCCTCGTCCACCTCGAAGAGTGGCCACACGCAGGTGTCGGCGGCCAGCCTACTGAGCCTGATAGTCTCCTCGGGTTCAAAGCGCCAGCCACGGTTGCAAGGCGCCAGCACGTTGATGAAGGCAGGCCCTTGCTTGGCCGCCGCCTTTTGCACTTTGGCCATAAGGTCCTTCCAGTGGTGGGGCGCTGCCTGGGCCACGTATGGGATGTGGTGGGCAGCCACAATGGCGGTGACGTCCTTGCGCCACTGGGGCTTGCCCGGCACCACAGTGCCCACCGGGGTCGTGGTGGTCCACGTCCCCTGGATAGTGGCGCTGCTCCGTTGGGCACCGGTGTTCATGTAGCCCTCGTTGTTCAGGCACACGTACAGGAAGCGGTGGCCGCGCTCCAGGGCGCCACTGAGCCACTGGAGGCCGATGTCGTAGGTGGCGCCGTCGCCTGCGAAGACCACGAAGACCGGCGGCTCGCCTGAGACCTTGCCCCTGCGGGCCAGGGCGCGGTAGGCGGCTTCCACACCGGAGATGGTAGTGGCCGCGTTTTCAAAGGCGTTGTGCACCGTTGGCACCTGCCACGCGGTCCAGGGATAGCGGGTGGTGGCCACCTCAAGGCAGCCGGTGGCCAGGGCCACCACGGCTGGCCTGCCCAGCGCAGCCAGCACCTGGCGGACAATGATGGACTCGGAGCAGCCGGCGCACAGGCCGTGGCCCGGGGCCAACTGGTCCTGCTGCGCGGTGAGCGCCCGCAAGGTCAAGGCCGCTGGCATAGCTACCTCCTCTCGCGCAGGCCCAGGTACCCGGCCCGGCCGGGCTGCGTTGCCGGGTCCAGGAGGGCAAGGAAGGCCTGGCGGAACTGGCCCGGCGGCGTGTTCCGTCCCCCCACGCCATAGACCCAGCCCGTTACGGGGTGGCCCGCGCCGTGGGTCGCCAGGGCTGCCACCACGTCTGACCAGAGGGGCTCGCCCGCGGCACCCAGGGCAAGGGAGCGGTCCAGCACCCCGATCCGCTGGACTCCCTTGAGGGCGTTGGCTACCTCTTGCGATGGGAAAGGCCGGAGGCAGCGCACCCGCAGCAGGCCAGCCCGTACGCCTTCGCGCCGCAGGCCGTCCACCACCATTCGGAGGGTGCCCGCGGCGGAGCCAATCACCACCATCGCCACCTCGGCGTCTTCCAGTTGGTAGGTATCCAGCAGGCCATAGGAGCGGCCGAAGAGGCTGGCGAACTCCCGCGCAGCGTGCTCTACGGCCTGCTTGGCGTTGGCCATGCCCTCTTCTTGCTGCCGCCTGTGCTCCATGTAGTAGTCGTGGAAGTCCAGGGCGCCCACCGTCACCGGATGCTGGAGGTCCAGCAGCGGGTGAGTGGGGCTGTACTCGCCCACGAACTCGGTGACGGCATCGTCGGGGAGTAGCTCCGCCCGCTCCATGCAGTGGGTCACCACAAAGCCGTCCAGCAAGTTGGCTACCGGCAGCGAGACCCTGGGGTCTTCGGCAATCTTCACCGCCATGATGGCGTTGTCGTAGGCCTCCTGGACGTTCTCGCCCACCAGCATCACCCAACCGGTCTCGCGCATGGCCATGGCGTCGGAGTGGTCGCAGAGGATGTCAATGGGCGCCGAAAGGGCCCGCGTACACAGGTGCATCACGATAGGCAAGCGCAGGCCGGAGGCGATTCCCAACACCTCCCACATGAGGGCCAAGCCGGGCCCGGAGGTGGCGGTCTGGACCCTGGCGCCAGCGCAGGCCGCGCCAATGCACGCGCTCATGGCCGCGTGCTCGCTCTCCACAGGGACGAACTCGGTGTGCACCCGGCCGTTGGCCACAAACTCGCTGAAGGTCTCTGTGATGACGGTCTGGGGCGTGATGGGGTACGCCGCCACCACGTCAGGGCGGACCTGGCGCATGGCGTGTGCCACCAGCGCGGCGCCGTTCATGGCCACGGGGGTGCCAGGTACGGGCGGGCGCTTCGTTCCCCGCCGGGCTATGGTAGTGGTCATCGCTCGCTCCTTGCTGGGGTCGCTTATGCGGCTGCCGCTACGTCTGTCTCGGTAGCCATGGCGATGCACTGGCGGGGGCACTCCACGGCGCAGATGCCGCACCCTTTGCAGTGGTCCAGGTCCACGTCCACCAGCTTCATCTCCTGGACCAGGAAGGCACTATCTGGGCAGAAGGCCCAGCAGATCATGCAGTGCACGCAGCGCGGCCAGTCTACCACGGGTCGGCTCACCCGCCAGGACCCTGTCTCGACCCCCCGGGAGCTCCCCGCCTCCAGGATGATGCCCCCAGGAGGCATCTCCTGCCACACCTTCGGTTCCATGTGGCCTCCTGTCTGCGTCTCAGGTGTCATTGCGCCGACGGTGGTGCCTCAGGCCGCACTCACCGCCGGCGAGCTCACGGCGTGGTTGCCCCGCTCGAAGGCTGCCAGGTTGGCCTGGACTGCCTTGTAGCTGAGCCGCTCTCCTAGCCGCTGTTGGATGACCTTGGTCAGCGCCCATTTGGAGACGACAGGGCAGATTCGGACCAAAGCGCCCAGCATCGCAATGTTGGGGATGTTGCGTCCCAGTGTCTCCAGGACAATGCGGGTGGCGTCCACGGTGACGACTGTGGCCTTGTGCTCGCCCAGCAGTCCCGCCAGTTCGTGCGGGCCCCTGGACGAGTTCACCAGGAGGGTTCCGTGGGCCTTCAGCCCCTGGGCCACGGGGACACGGCCAAGCAACGTGGGGTCCAGTACCGCGACAATGTGGGGTTCCAGCACGGGGCTGCGGTCCAGCACTGGACGAGACGAGATGCGCGTGTAGGCCACCAGGGGGGCACCGGAGCGTTCTGCGCCGAACTCCGGCAGCGACTGGAAGAAGCGCCCATCCAGCAAGGCAGCTTCTGCCAGGAAATGGCTGGCGGTGACGACGCCTTGGCCCCCGCGGCCATGCCAGCGCAGCTCCATCAACTCATCCCGTACATCGCTGACTTCCACCATGACCACCTTCCTTGCCCGCCCCCGCTATGCTCGTGTTAACGCTCACAGCGCCACAGAATGTTGCGCCAGGTCCCATCTAGATGTGGATGGCCTCGTCCAGGGCGGCCAGCGCTGCCTCCTTCAAGGCTTCCGACAGCGTGGGGTGGGCATGGACCAGCCACCCAAGCTCGTGGGCTGTGCCCTCCAACAGATGGGCCAGAGAGAGCTCTCCCAGTAGCTCCGTCACCTCCGGCCCGATGAGGTGGACTCCCAGCAGTTCGCTGTACTGCTGGTCCACCACCACCTTGACGAACCCGTCCGCCTCCCCCAGGGCCAGGGCTTTGCCGTTGGCCGAGAAGGGGAACTTGCCCACCTTAATCTGATGCCCAGCATCGCGGGCCTGCTGCTCCGTAAGGCCCCAGCTCGCCACCTGAGGGTGGCAGTACACGGCCCGGGGCATCACGCCGTAGTCCAGGGGCCGGGTCTCCCGGCCGGCGATAGTCTCTACCGCGGCCACGCCCTGGGCCGAGGCCACGTGGGCCAGGAGCAGCTTGCCCGTCACATCGCCGATGGCGTAGATGCCCGGCGCTGCGGTGTTCATCTGCGGGCCGATGGAGATGAAGCCCCGGTCCAGCTTCACGCCCGCTTGCTCCAGCCCCAAGTTTTCGGTGTTGGCCTGGACGCCAACGGCCACCAGCACCTTCTGGCAAGCTACCTGCTGGGTGCCCTGGGCCGTTTCCACCTGGAGGCCAAGCTGACCTGCTGCCTTGTTCAAGCCCGTCACCTTGGCTCCAGTCAGGACCTTGATGCCCTGCTTCTGGAAGGCGCGCTCCAAGTGCTGGCTGACCTCCGCATCCTCGTTGGGCAGGAGGTGAGGCAGCAGCTCCACCAGGGTCACCTGCACGCTGTAGGTGTTATAGAGGTAGGCGAACTCGCAGCCGGTGGCGCCGCCGCCCACGATGGCTATGGAGGTCGGCAGCGCTTTGAGCGCCAGGGCCTCCCGGCTAGTGATGACGCTCTCACCGTCCACGGGCAGGACGGGCAGGCTACGGGCACGGGCGCCAGTGGCCACGACGATGTTCCTGGCGTTGAGGACCCGGCCGTCTCCCCGCAGCACCACCTTCTGGTTGCCCTCCAGGTAAGCGTCTCCTTTCACCACCTCTACCTTGTGGCGGCGCAGCAGGAAGTCCACGCCGCGGGTCAACCGCCCGACGACCTGCCGGCTGCGGTCCACTGCCTTGCTGAAGTCAACTCCCTGAATCGTGCAGGAGACGCCCCAAGCCTGGGCATTGCGGAGGAGAGAGACCACCTCGGCGCTGCGGAGCAGGGCCTTGCTGGGAATGCAGCCCCAGTTCAAACAGATGCCGCCAACCTCGTCGCGCTCCACCACGGCCGTCTTGAGGCCCAGCTGCGCGGCGCGAATGGCGGCTACGTACCCCCCGGGCCCAGCCCCAAGAATCACTACATCATAGTCGGCCATGCCCGCTCCGCTGAGTACGTTCCCTTATCCTATTATAGGAACCCAGGAAGGGTGAAGCTAGAGGTTCAATAGGCTGCATGTATGCCTATAGACAAGTCCTATCACTCGCAGCCAGCTTGCTTGGCACAATCAATGCCCGTTTGCTTTCCTGGCCTGGCGGGGCTGTATCAGAAGGGCCGGAGACTTGCTGTCTCGCCGTACGGGCAGGCTTGAGGTGGAAGACCACGACCGAGGCAGGTACAGGAGGTCGCAGGCCAAGGGTGGCTGAGGGCTGTGGGGCTGACGCGCGGGTCCACCGGCATGCGCTGGGCTTGGGAGGCCTCAGCCACCCTTGGTGAGCTTGGGGGGGTCCTGGACAAGCTGTGCCATCTTCTGGTACCAGCCGCTGTCTATAGCCAGCAGGTAGTCCTGCTGGGCCGGGCGTGCATAGTAGCCGGAGCCATCCGGGAGCTGGTTGCCCACCACCAAGTCCAGGGCCCGGGTTATCAGGGTTTCCTCACTGCTGTAGAAGCTCTCGCTTTTACGCCACTCCACGTGGACCGTGGCCTGGGGGTTCTCCAACCCGTAGGCCGCAGGCTCCGGTAGCTGGTCCTGAAGGATTTGGATGGAGCTGGGCCCACCCAACAGGGGAGTAACCTCTTGCCAGCGCTGGGGGTCCACCGGCGTGTCCTCAGTCCCTTGCACCGTCCAGCCATCGTCCCGCCGGACAAGGGAAAGCGTCTTGGCCTGGGCAGTGAAGTCCACACGGACCACATCGGTGGGGTCCAGGCGGTAGTACCAGGAGGGATAGGGAGGGTCAACGGCCAGACGGCCCAGTACGTCACCCCACAGAGCGTCCACCAGAAAGACCTGGGGCTGGCCGGCCAGTTGTCCATAGTAGCTGAGGCCGTCGGGGGTCTGGCTACCCAGTTCCACCTGGAAGGCCCGGTCGCCGGTGGCGTTGATCTGGATGGTGATGGAAGGGTTGTCCAGGCCATACATGACGGGGTCCGATGCCTGTTCCGCCAGGAGGCGGCGTGACCTGGGGCCACTTACGAGCAGTGACACGCCACTGAACCGGTCCAAGCCCACCGGCAGGGTGGGTTGGTCTTCAAAGACCCAGTTGTCTGCTTTAAGCACGAAGCCTTGCTCGTAGCCCCCGTCGCGGACGTGGATCCGGGTAATGTCTTCGCGCGAGAGGGAGTAGAACCACGGTGGTTGCGGCTCGGCCGGGGTAGTCCGCCGTAGCTCATAGAAGTAGAAATAGCCTGCCACCAGGCTAAGCAAGACCACCAGCACCAGTGTTGTCCGAATGTTCATCGAGTACCGCTACCCACAGTCTTGTGTGATATGAGAAGTACCTGCCATGACCTTTGCACGACTGCCACGCTAGCCCTACCGCCGCCGCCACCAGGTGACAAGCCCCAGCATGGCTACCGCTGCTGGCAGCAGGAACCAGCTCGCATAGCGCAGGAAGTTGTACTCCTGGCGGGTCAACACCAGCTCTCGGAAGGCGATCGGCTTGGGCCGAATAGAAATCAGGGCGTAGTCCTCGGTCAACCAGTTGACCGAGTTCAACAAGAGGTCGCCGTTGCTATAGGCGGAGTAGAACACGTTGGTCGTGAAGTCCGAGTCCCCAATGACTACCAGCTTTGTATCCGGCTTTGTTCCCTGTGCCTGGGCAGCGGCGGACGGCTCCTCGTCCGCAGTGGAGAGGGCCTGGACGGCCATGGCCAGCAGTTGGGGGCCAAGCTTGTCCTTGCTGCTATCGAAGGTGTCCCGGTTGGCGTCAGTGGTGGCCCAGCTTTGAGTCGTGGTGGCGGCCATGGGCATGTACTGAATCCAGGGTGGTATCTTGTCCTGGGGTAGGCCAATATCCAGGGGCGCCGCCACGGGGAAGAAGGTCACATCCAGCGGCTGGACGATGTCTACACCGGGGATGTACTGGCCCCGCTGGAGCAGCGGGCTGCGTGGCGAGCCATGCACCGAGCTAGCAGGGTCCACAATGGAGCCCGGCTTGACCTCAACGGCCCATTGGGCCAGCAGCTTCTGGAAGCGAGGGTAGCTGCCGGGGTCCATCAGAAAGAGGGCTCTTCCCCCCTTCTTGAGCCAGTCGAAGAGAGGTTGGTACTCGTCCTCTTGCAGGTCGTCGGCAGGGCCGGCCACCACCAAGGCGGCTGCATCATCGGGCACCTGACCTGCCTGCTTCAGGTTCAGCGTGCTCACCCGATAGTTGTCATTGATAAGGCCACGGGCCGCGAAGCCGAAGCCGCGGCTGGTCTCGTCTACATCGTTGATATCCCGCTCGTTGTGCCCCACCAGGAAGTAGACCTTCTTCTGCTTGGCGCCGGTGATGATAAGCAGGGCGCTGGTCAGGTCCTGCTCCGTGACCGGGGGAACGAACACTGGGAACTGCTTCTGGCTCTGCTCTGTCTCGAAGATGATGACAGGGAAACGGGTGACGCCTCGCTGCCGGGCCTCGCCGGGGTTCAGCTCGGGGTCCACGAAGCGATAGGTGAGGTTCCCCTGGGACCGCTGGCGGAACTCGTAGAGCAGGTCATCGGCCTGCTGGCGGTCGCCTGCGTACTGCGTCTGGGAGGGGCTGAAGAAGGCAACGGCAGTCACGGCCTCTGGCAGGTTCTCCAGCACCGCCACCGTTTGCTTGGACAGGGAAAACTGCTTGCTGGCGGTGGAGTCCCAGCGGAAGGGATTACGGAAGCTGATGAAGTTGACCAGGACCATCAGGGTGGTGAAGACCAAGAGCAGCACTACCGCGTTGGCGGCCACGCGCCCTCGGTGCCCCAACACCGCGCTGCGGACGGAGCCGAAGGAGGAGGCCAGGGCAACCACCAGGAGCGCGGCCCCCATGGCCACCACCACCAGGGCAAACGTCCTCAGCTCTGGGATCCAAACGTACACGGCACCGGCGCCCACCACCGCGACGGCACCCAGGATGGCGAAGAGCCCGGCCAGCTCTTTGACAAACTCTTGGACCCGTGCCAACGCTCCTGCCGTGGGGGCATCAGTGGCCCTGCTTGGGGTAACTTTGGCCATCTTATCTCCACCTGCGGGACTCAAGGGTACGGACGGTGAGGAACAGAATAAAGGCGGTGAAGGTCACGTAGTACATGAGGTTGTTGGTGTCCAGAATCCCGCGGGCAAAGTCGGTGAAGTGGCTGGTCAGCGACAACTCTTGCAAGACCTGGGCGGAGAGGCCTGTCGTGGCCTGCGCTGCCTGGTCGGTCAGTGTGAGCAGCAGCAAGGCCCCAAAGCTCACCACTGAGGCAACAATCTGATTGCCGGTCAAGGAGGAGGCCAGAAGGCCCACCGCCAGGGTAGCGGCGCCGTAGAGGAGCAGCCCCAAGTAGCCCGTGAGCAGGGGACCGCCGTCGGGCTGGCCGAACCAGAAGAGCAGCATGACGTAGAAGACGGTCAGGGAGAGGGTGCCTATCAGCATCCCCAGGCTGGCCAGGAACTTCCCCAGTACCACTTCCCAGTCGCGGAGGGGCGCCGTAAGAAGCAGCTCCAGAGTCCCCAGCTTCTGCTCCTCGGCGAAGAGGCGCATGGTGATGACAGGCGACCAGAGGACGAAGACAAAGGTGGAGGGTAACAGCCAGCCTCGGATGCTGGCCTCGGCGAAGGAGCCGCTGATGCTCTGCACAAAGAAATAGCCGGTGAGGGCCAGGAAGACAGCGCCAATGATGTACGCCATGGGGGAGCCAAAGTAGCTCTTGAGCTCCTTCCAGGCGATGGTCCACACGTTGCGCAAGGTCTACTTGTCCCCCTCTCCTCTGGCGGTCAACTGCAAGAAAACCTCCTCCAAGGACATGGACACGGAGCCGAGCTTCAGCAGTCCCCACCCGTGTTGGACGATGGTCTTGGCCAACTGCTCGCGAAGGTCGGCACCCCGACGGCACTCGACGAGATAAACATGGTTCGCGGTGGCGCCATCGCCTTGGCGACGCACGTCGGCCACACCGGGCACGGCGCGAAGGGCGCTCACCACCTCCTTGGCGGGCCCCAGGACCTCCAACTCGATGCGTTCGGTGCCCTGCAACCGCTCAGCCAGGTTGGTGGGAGTGTCCTCGGCGACAACCTCCCCCTCGTGGATGATGAGCACCCGCTGGCAGACAGCGCTGACCTCGGGCAGAATGTGGGTGCTCAGAATCACCGTGTGGTCCTGGCCCAGGGAGCGGATGAGATGGCGCGTCTCCACCACCTGGATGGGGTCAATGCCGATGGTAGGCTCGTCCAGGATGAGGACCTCAGGCTCGTGCAGGACGGCCTGGGCAAGGCCGACCCGCTGCCGGTACCCCTTGGAGAGCTTCCCGATGTGGGTGTTGCGGTAGTCGCCAATCCGAACGATGTCAATGACTTCGTCCATGCGACGCTTCAGCCGGCGGCTGTCCATGCTCCGGATGCGCCCCATGTAGGCCAGGTAGTCTTCCACCGTCATCTCGGTGTAGAGGGGCACGGTCTCGGGCAGGTAACCGATGTGCTTGCGGGCGTCCAGAGACTGGGTCTGGACATCGAAGCCGGCGATCTTGGCGGCGCCGCTGGTGGGCGACAGGTACCCGGTGAGGATGCGCATGGTGGTGGTCTTGCCGGAACCATTAGGCCCCA
Organism: Chloroflexota bacterium; assembly: GCA_016210325.1. Taxonomy (GTDB): domain Bacteria; phylum Chloroflexota; class Dehalococcoidia; order Lucifugimonadales; family HRBIN23; genus JACQUK01. The sequence continues at coordinate 3,805 of JACQUK010000042.1, read as the reverse complement.
GGAAGCCAACGATCTCCCCCCGATGGACGGTGAAGTTGACGTCGTTGATGGCCAGGAAGTCGCCGAAGAACTTGGTGAGGCCCTGGGCCTCGATCATTGCTTCAGCCATGCACCTACCGTTGGACCCTTTCTTCAACAGTCTCGATCTGAGCTACTCCCCCGTGAGAGGAACGACGTCTCTGTAGACTGCGGCTGCGGGGCTTGAGGCTCCTTCCGTGTGGAGTTGCCCGCTACTACTCTTAGAGAACGCTATCCGCCGTTGCAAGGTTAGCGGCTATTCTACCATATCCGTGCCCTTAAAGAGCAAGGTGGGTGCCATGCTCAGGGGGTATCTCCCATGCTGCACCTATAGCCTTACCCGGAGGGTCTCCACTTGCTCCCACCCGAACACGGCGGTCTCCATTGTCGCGGGAGCCTCGAACACCATCCAGCCCGTTATCTCGTAGCCCTTGGTCAGCTCCATCTTGCCCCACAGCAGCGGGTTGTACAGGTCCTGGACGGGTGGTGGGGAGGCCGCCTCCTCCCGTTGGCTGAAGGGGTCCACGGCATAGAAGCGGTTGCCCCTGGCGTCCTCCACGTAGGCCGCCTGTGGGGTGACGAGCATGGAGACCACCGTGGACTCCTGGTTGACCACGGTGACCAGGGCCGCCACCAGCTTCCTGCCCGAGCTTGAGGGGCGCACGACATAGAACTTGTCGCCGTCCTGGTAGGCCGCCTGCTCCACGGTGTGGACCTGGCGCACGTTGATGACCATAGCCGTGCCGAAGGTCCACGTCCCCTGGTCGTAGCGGCGGACGCACCCTGTCGCCAGGGCTGCTCCGATGAGCACCAAAGCTAGTAGCCCAATCCATCGTCGTGGTATGGGTTGAACGTGCAAGGTGCCTCAGCCTCCGTATTCAGAGAAGTGCTTCAGGCCACAGAAGGCGGCCTGGGCCCTCACGGCGCCCTGGCTATTATAGCTGACCAAGCAGCAAAATGTAGCTCCTGCCGGTTTTCTCAACGGGAGGGGGTCAGGTGGGGCATGGCACGCAGGCGCTCCACCAGCTCCGGGAGTGCCCGCAGCGTGTGCTCGATGTGCTCCTCGGTCGTTTCCCGACCCAGGGTCAGGCGGATGGTGCTGCGGGCTACGTCGGCTGGCCGCCCGATGGCCGTCAGCACGTGCGACGGCTCTAGCGAGCCGGTGGTGCAGGCGCTGCCGCTGGAGGCGCAGATGCCCGCTATGTCCAGCCCCAGCAGGATGGGTTCTCCTTCTACCCCTGGGAAAGAGAAGTTGGTGTTGTTAGGCAGGCGGCGGACTGGATGGCCGTTGAGCAGGGCGCTGGGCACCCGCGCCTGGATTCCGGCGATGAGGCGGTCGCGCAAGGCTTGGCAACGTGCAGCCACCGTCTGCCGCTCCTCCGCGGCCAGGCGAAGGGCCACGGCGGTGCCCACGATGCAGGGAACGTTCTCGGTCCCGGCTCTGCGCTCGCGCTCCTGAGTCCCGCCCACCAGCAGGGGTTCGAAGGGGGTGGCCCGCCGGATGTAGAGGAGCCCTGCCCCTTTGGGGCCGTAGAGCTTGTGGGAGGAGAGGCTCAGCAGGTCTATGCCCAGTCGCTGGATGTTCAGGTCCAGGAAGCCTGCAGCCTGCACCGCGTCCGTGTGGACCACCACCGTCCGGCCAAGCTGGCGAGCACGTTCCTTCACTGCCCTGGCAATCTCGGCAATAGGCTCTACCGTGCCTATCTCGTTGTTGGCGTACATCACCGAGACCAGCACGGTGGCCCCGGTCACGGCGCCAGCAACCTGGTCGGGGTCAACCAGACCATCCCTGTCCACCGGCAGGTACGTGGTCTGGAACCCCAGGCGCTCCAACTGGTAGCAGGCGTGGAGCACCGCATGGTGCTCGATGCCCGTGGTCACCACGTGGTTGCCGGTCTGTTTCAGGGCCAGGGCGACCCCCTTGATGGCTGCGTTGTCGGACTCGGTGCCACCGGAGGTGAAGACCACCTCGCTGGGCCGGCAGCCCAACACCCCGGCGACACTCTCCCTGGCTTCGTCAATGGCCTTGCGTGCGTCCTGTCCCAGGCTGTAGATACTGGACGGGTTGCCGAACTGCTGGCTGAAGTAAGGCAGCATCGCCTCCAGTGCCTCTGGCCGCAGAGGCGTGGTGGCGGCGTGGTCGAGGTACACCGGTGTGGCCAGCGAAGCTGCCGGTGGCGTCCCAGCCATGGCTCCCTCCTCCCGGGACACGGGCTTTGGTCCATTGTAGCACCTGCTTGAGCTGTTGCCCAACTCAGGCTAGTCGTGGTGCAGGTCAGTCGTGGTTGCTGTACGACCCCACCCTGAAAGGGTGGGGCATCATGCCGCAGCCTTCGGGCTGTGGTGGTCATCGTTCAACCAAGAACGGAACGACCGGAACTCTGCCTGTGCCGCAGTGGTCCGTGTGATACCACTTCGTCGGTGTCACGCATTATTCTGACGGCCCCAGCAAAACACGAAGGACCCCTTGCCATCGCAGGGTAGTCGCGGCCTCTGGGGGTTGCTATAATGGGCCTCAAGCTGGTCTTGTTGCCCAGGGCTGGGGGCGCAAGGCTAACCCCGAAAGGGCCAGACTGCTTCCCAAGTCCCTCTGGCCTGTTGTCAGACGAGCATGACCAGGGCAGGAGAGCTATGCGCGATGCGATGACCGCGGCCATCAGGGGGCACAACTGCGACTATATTGAGCTCCGCATCGAGGAGTCAGAGCTCACCCACGTCCGCTTCCGAGGCCGCGAGTTGGACGAGATTGGCCATAGCACGGGCATCGGCGGCTGTGTGCGCGCGGCGGTCAAGGGAGGGTGGGGCTTCGTCTGCTTCAACGACCTCTCGGACCTGCGAGAGAAGGCCGCCCTGGCCGTGCGCCAGGCGGCCCTTGTAGGGGCTGAGAAGACGGTCCTCGCTCCCGTGGCACCCGTAGAAGACGTTGTTCCTCCTCACCTGCCCAAGGATGCCCGCGCCGTTCCTCTGGCCGAGAAGAAGCGGCTACTGGACGAGTACAACGAGATCATCCTCGGCACGCCCCAGGTCCTGACTTCTCAGGTCATGTACTGGGACGGCCACCGGAAGGTCATCTACGCTAACGGCGAAGGCACCTTCATCCAGCAGGAGCGCCAGGACGTCAACCTGCGGGTAAGCGCCATGGCCCGGGACGGTGGGGACGTGCAGCAGGCCGGAGTCAGCATTGGCAGCCTGGGAGACTTCAAGGTGGTGGAGGGCCTGCATGGGGAGGTGCGGGAGCTGGCGCACAAGGCAGTAGAGATGCTCAGCGCCCCCCGGGTCAAAGGTGGCGAGTACACCCTGGTGTTGGACCCGGTGCTGGCAGGGGTGTTCATCCACGAGGCTTTTGGGCACCTCTCCGAGGCCGACCACGTCTACCAGGACCCCCGTATGCGGGAGCTGATGGTGCTGGGCAAGCGGTTCGGCGGCCCTATTCTGAATGTGGTGGATGGCGCGGCTATCCCGGGGCTGCGTGGCAGCTTCCTCTACGATGATGAGGGCACCTCCACTACCCGCACGTACCTGATTCGCGAAGGGGTGCTCGTGGGCCGCCTGCACTCCAGAGAGACTGCCGCCAAGATGGACGAGAAGCCCACCGGCAACGCCAGGGCCATCAACCACCGCTTTCCTCCCATCGTACGGATGACCAACACCCTCATTGAGCCTGGCCAGGGCACCCTTGAAGACTTGCTGGCGGACATCAAAGAAGGGGTCTACGTCCGGAACTGGTATGGCGGTATGACCAGCATGGAGCAGTTCACCTTCTCTGCTGGTGAGGCCAGTATGGTCC
>JACQUK010000044.1 GCA_016210325.1 Chloroflexota bacterium | reverse complement strand
GCATAAAGCCCATAGTACGCCGGCAGACCCGCAAGTTGCGCGTACGCCAGGGATTGCGGGATCAGAACCATCGCAACGGTTGTGCCGGCGATCCGCCATAGGGGATGACGCGGACCTTCTCCAGCGGGATGTGGCGTTGCAGCAGGCCATGCACGTTCATCTCGGTGTTGGCCACGAACCGGTCGACGAAGAGGTTCATGAGCGCCGCCAGGGGCGGCACCCTCGCCTTCAGCCGCTCGGTGATAGGAGCATAGTCCAGGGGGCCGGTGTTGTGGTGCACCACGGGGCGCCCTGCCATACGGGCAGCCACCTGGGCAAAATAGGAGGCAGCGTTGAGGTGGGTGTGGACCACGTCAGCGTTCAGGGTGCGGATGAGACGGTACAGGGTAAAGATGTGCCGCCAGTGCAGGGGCCGGGCCAGCCGAACAGGCCCTCTCCCCAGGGACACCACCGGAACGTCGGGGCGCAGCTCTTTGCCCACGGTGAGAGGGTGCCCACAGGCGATCCAGACCTGGAACTTGCTCCGGTCCAGGCGGTTGGCCAGCCGGACCACGTACGTCTCGGCGCCCCCTACCGCGAGGCTGTTGATAACCTGGAGGACTCGATAGGGGGGCCTGCCGGTAGCGGCTGGGCCACCAGGACTCATGGGTTGGTCGAAGGAGGCTTCGGCGGCTCGGGCGCCACGCTCCAGCCCATGGCCTCTGCCAGGGCGCGCCGGAGGACCTTGCCTGACGCTGACCGGGGGAGCTCCTCGACGAAGTGCACCGCACGGATCCGTTTATAGGGGGCGACCCGGCCGGCGACGAACCGCAACAAGTCGCCGGCATCCGGCCGGCTCTGGGCCCTGGGCACGACGAAGGCCACGGGTACCTCGCCCTCTAGGGGGTCAGGCCTGCCCACCACGGCGACCTCCGCGACGCCAGGGTGCTCCGCCAGGTGCTGCTCCAGCTCTATCGGGGAGACCTGGAACCCCCTGCACTTGATCAGCTCCTTGAGGCGCCCCGTCAGGGTCAGGTACCCCTCCGGGTCCAGCACCCCTTCGTCACCGGTGCGGAACCAACCATCAGCGAAGGACGCGGCATCGGCCTCCGGGTTGTCCTCATAGCAAGTGATGACGCCGGGCCCCCGGATGACCACCTCGCCCCGTGTCCCAGCGGCGGCCATGGCTCCTTCTCCGTTCAGAATAGCCACCTCGACTCCAGTGGCACGCCCCACGCTGCCGGCTGTCCGCCGGGCCGGCGGTAGGGGGTTCGAGCAGATTTGGTGCGCCGCCTCCGTCATCCCGTACGCCTCCAGCACGGGCACACCCATCCGCGCCTCCATCTCCTGGAGGGTCGCGGGAGCCAACGGTGCGCTGCACGACCGGGCGAAGCGCAGGCTCCGCGGGACGGCAGGGTGGAGTTCTGTCGAGCGGTTGGCCCGGCCCAACAGGGCAAGGTGGACCGACGGTGCGGCTGTATACCAGGTGACCCGGTGGGCCGCGGCGGTGCGCCAGAACCGGGACGGCTCAAAGCCCAGGGGCAGGACCACGGTGCCGCCAGAGTACAGCGTCGCCAGGAGCGACGCCACCAGGCCATGGACGTGGAAGAGGGGCATCACGCACAGGGTTGTGTCGTCCGGCGAGAGGCGGTAGGTCTCCGCAACGTTCCGTGCGGAGGCCAGCAGGTTGGCGTGAGCCAGGGGGACCTTCTTGGGATGCCCTGTGGTCCCGCTGGTGTGGAGAAGTACGGCAACATCCGTCGCGCCGGGCTCGACGTCCCAAGGGTCCCCACTGACGGCCCCGGCGGCAAACTCCGCGCGCCCCTCACTGTCGTGGCCCACCACAATGTACCACTGCAGCCCCTCGCCTATCTGCCCGGGAAGGGCGGAGCCGGCGGGTACAACCAGGGCCCTTGCGCCGGCATCGGCAAGGGCTGACCGGACCTCCTGGGGGGTGTGGGTCGGGTTGATGGGCACTGCCGTGGCAACGGCGGTGACAGCCAGCAGGGCGATCACCGTCTCGGGGCTGTTCGGCAGCGCGATGCCTACTCTGTCACCCGGGCCGATGCCCAGCCCTCTGAGATAGCTGGCCAACAAGCCACTCTGGGACCGGAGCGACCCGTAGGAGAGCGACTGGCCCCCGGGAACGATAACCGCAGGGTGGGAAAAGGCGGCGCGGTCGAGCAACTCTGGCAGACGTGGCGCCGTCAACGGGCTACCCTGCAGGGCGACACTTCTCTCCTCACACCCTGCCCCGCTTTCTCTGCATGACGGGTATTGAAATACCCCGCGCCATTTGCCGCCGGCGTTGGCCCTGCTCAGTCGGACGGGAGTGTAGCAAGACCCGGTGGCTGATGCAAGAGATCCCTACCCGACGAAGCGCTCCAGGCGGAAGGGCGTCAGGTCATGGTCAGCCTGCCCAGTGGCGATAAGCTGCGCCAGCAGCTTGCCGGTGGCGGCGCTGAGGACAGTGCCCTTGGTGCTGTGGCCGCTGGCAATGTACACGTTGTCCCAACCCGGAGAGCGGCCAATGATGGGTAGCCGGTCCGGCGTGAAGGGCCGCAGGCCAGCGGTCCGCTCCAGCACCTTGGCCCTTTCTAGCACCGGGGCCATGCGCGTGACGATGCCCATGATGCGCCGTTGCCCCTCCGGCGTGACCTGCCGGGCGAAGCCGGCCCGCTCCACGGTGGTGCCGCCTGCCACGTATCCCGCAGGCTTGGGCAGGACAAACCCTCCACCGTGGAACATGCCGCATTCTGGCGTGGGCACAGGCGGCGCGAACTTGATGAGCTCTCCCCGCACCGGCTCCACAGGCAAGCTGATGCCCAGCCACTCACCAGCGTGGGAGGTCCATGCCCCCAGCGCCAGGACCACGGAGTCGGCCTCCAGCAGGGTGCCATCGGCCAACGTGATGCCCCGGGCGCGATGCCCCTCTGACGCAATCCCCGTCACCGTACCGCTGTGCAGGGAGGCCCCGCGCCTTTCGGCAGCGCGTAGGACAGCCAGGGTGAACTGTTGTGGGTCAAGCTGGGCCTGTCCGGTGGAGAGCACCGCGAAGCGCACCGCAGATGGCAGCCAGGGACAGAGCCTCCGGGCGCTGTCTCCTTCCAGCCAGCTTACCCCCAGGTCGTGCTCCGCCTGCCAGGGAGCGTGGGCGGTGCGTAGCCTGGTCTCTTCCTCCTCAGTGAGGGCCGGCCACAGGACGGGCATGGTAGCGAACCCGTAGCTCAGGCCACTTTCGGCGGGAAGCCTCTGGGCCAGCTCCCGGTGGAGGCGCAGGCCGTAGAGGCAGAACCGCGCCAGGGACTCGGGCAGTGGCGAGCCGGCCGTGGGCGTGAGCCAGCCGGCATCCGCCTCGCCGGACTGGCGGCCCGGGGCGTCGCGCTCGACCACTACCGAGGAGAGGCCCTGCTGCCCCAGGAAGTAGGCGGTGACGCACCCTATCATGCCCCCGCCGGCGATGACGACGTCTGGCCGCTTTGTCATGGGGTGCCTCCCTCCGGGATATGTGCTGGAGATGCTAGCTGAAGCGGCAGGAGCCTTTAGCGGCTAATGGGGCCTAGTCACCGGCCCTCGCCCCTATGGCTGTCGCTGTCCGCCCTCGGACTTCAGCTCCACCCCTGCTCGCTCCTCCTGGAGGCGGATGACCGCGTCGGAGTTCAGGCGGCCCCAGCCGCGTCCCCGGCCCTCGGCGTACTTCTGCTCCACCAGGGCGGCCATCTCCATGGGCAGGTCGTATTCGCGGGCCAGCTCCAGGGCCAGGCGAACGTCCTTCAGGGCCAGCTCCAGGAAGAAGCCCGGCTCGAAGTCCCGCTTGAAAAGCTGGGTAGGGAAGCGGCGCATGCGGCGCGTGTCGCCGGAGCTGCGGGAGATAGCCTCGTACAGGGTCATGGGGTCCACGCCGGCTTTGACCCCGAGGGTGAAGGCTTCGCCCAGGACCACGGCGACGGACATGGAGATGAGGTTGTTGGCGATCTTGCAGATGCACCCGGCGCCGCTGGGGCCGCAATACATCACCTTGTCGCCAATGGCGTCCAGGACCGGTTTGACCCGCTGGTAGACCGCCTCGTCGCCGCCTACCAGGACCGAGAGGTTGCGCGTCGCAGCGCCGCTGGTGCCGCCACTGACCGGCGCGTCCAGCATGGGGATGCCTCGCTCCTTGAAGACCGCGTAGAGACGACGTGCCACGGTGGGCGAGATGGTGGAGAGGTCTACGTAGACCGTATCCTTGTGGGTCCCCGCGAGCACCCCATCCCGACCCAGGGCAACGTCCTCCACGTGGCGTGGCGTTGGCAGCGAGGTGAAGACCACCTCGCTGGCCCCGGCCACAGCCTTGGCGGAGGGTGCCCAGCGGGCGCCCAGGCCCACCAGGGCCTGGGCTGCCTCCTCCCGGATGTCGTGGACAACGAGTTGATGGCCCGCCTTGGCCAGGTTGGTAGCCATGGGCCGTCCCATGTTGCCCAGGCCGATGAAGCCCACATTCATGGTCTGCTCCTCCAAGGTGGCTGTTGTCCTGTAGGATAGGGGCACCGCCGTTGGAAATCAATCACATTGCGCGGAAAACGACGCCGTCTGGTTCCGGCTGTTGACGCCGTCCGCGAGATGTGAGCATCATCCTGGGTAGCAGGACTGCACCGTGAGTCGTGGAAGGAGGGCCAATCATGACCGGAGAGGCAGCGCACGGCCCGTGGCCTGACCTTCAGCCTACCTCTCGCACCTTCTTCGGCGCCCCTCTCTGCGCCAAGCTCGATGACCTGTCAGCCGACGTTGCCTTCATTGGTGTCCCCTTTGACCAGGGGACCACTAACCGCCCGGGGGCCCGCTTTGGCCCCAATGGGGTGCGAGATGCCAGGGTCTACTCCTACGCGGGCTTCCCTGGAGAAGAGACTGTCCAGCCTGCCAGGGGCTACTACGACCTGGAGAGCGGGCGGTGGCTCCTGAGGGGCGTCACCATGGCCGACTGCGGCGATGTCAACGTGGCGCCGGCGGACGTGGACCTGGCCTTTGACCGCCTGACGCGGGCCGTGCAGCGGGTGCTCGGTCGGGGCGCCTTCCCCGTTGTTGTGGGCGGCGACCACTCGGTAACCTACCCGGCCGTGCGGGGCTTCGACCGATTCACCTCCCTGGCGGTCGTGCATTTCGACGCCCACATGGACTACAGCCATGACTACCAGGGGTCCCTCTACGGCCACGGCAGCCCCATCCGGCGTTGCGCCGAGCTGCCCTTTGTGGGTCCCATCAGCCACATTGGCATACGGACGGCCCGCCAGCGCCCGGTGGAGGAGTCGCGAGGGCGTGGCAACCTCATCGTTACGACGGAGCAGTTCCGTCGGCTGGGGCCGGCGGGAGTAGCCGCCGCGGTGCCGCAGGCAGAATACCTCTACATAACGCTGGACATTGACGTGCTGGACCCGACCTCCGCGCCAGGCACGGGGACCCCCGTCATTGGCGGCCTCACCTACCGGGAGGTGAGGGACTGCCTCCGCGAGCTGCCCAGGCGGGGGAGGGTGGTGGGGATGGACCTGGTGGAGGTGGCGCCACCCTACGATTGGGCGGAGACAACGGCCCGCACGGGGGCCCAGCTCATCATTGACCTGCTGAGCGTGCTCTTCCCGCCCAAGGGGGAGTGAGGACGAGGAGCCGGGTGTTCCTGTGGGCCTGACCTTGGGGTCTTGTCTCCGAAGTCCAGTACAAAATGCACCTGGCCTCAGGATCCCGCTCGTGGTTCGATCCCAACAGGTCGGGACTCACCACGAGCGGGCCGGATCCCAGCTAGCCGCTCGTCCTGAGCCCGTCGAAGGACGAGCGGGTTGTGCAAGGCGCTTCAGGGACAGGACACTGGGATGTTTAGAGGAACGGGCTGGGACCGGCTCCACACCACGGCCTCTTGTGGCGAATTTCACTTGCATCGCCGCCGGCTGCTGTGCTATAGTCGTGGGCTGTAGCTGATGAAGGCGAGGAGAGGCTGTGGAAGACTACCTTCGCCAGTACGGGTTGCTCTTCCTCTTCACTGGTGTCGCTATCGGTATACCGGCCAGCATGCTGCTGGTGTCCCGGATGGCCCAGTTGGCCCGTATGAGGCCCCACAAGCCCTCACCGGTCAAGGCCCAGCTCTACGAATGCGGCATGGAGACCATCGGCGGCCGCTGGAACCAGTTCAACATCCGCTACTACTTCTACGCCCTGCTTTTCCTGGTCTTCGATGTAGAGGCGGTGTTCCTGTACCCCTGGGCAGTGCACTTTAAGAAGCTGGGGCTCTTTGCCCTGGTGGAGATGTTCGTGTTCCTTGCCATTCTGGTGATAGGCTTTGTGTACGCCTGGCGCAAGCGGGCGTTGGAGTGGAGGTAGCGGTGGTGGAAGCGAAGCCTCTCTATACCACGACAATGGACTTGGACCGCGCCGAAGGGGATACCATCAACCAGATGAAGGCGACCCACACCGAGCCCTTCCCGGAGCCGGTGCTGGAGGTGCCCGAAGACCTGCGGCGCAACGTGATGGTCACCAGCGTTGATGCGCTGCTCAACTGGAGCAGGAAGTCCGCAGTCTGGCCCCTGGCCTTCGGGCTGGCCTGCTGCGCCTTCGAGATGATGGCCAGCGCCATGTCCCGCTTCGATATTGCCCGCTTCGGCATGGAGGCCTTCCGGGCCACACCTCGGCAGGCAGACCTGATGATCGTGGCGGGGACAGTGACCTGGAAGATGGCCCCCTCTATCCGCCGTCTGTACGACCAGATGGCCGAGCCCAAATGGGTTATCTCTATGGGCGCCTGTGCCACCTGTGGCGGTCCCTACTATCAGAGCTACAGCGTGGTGCCAGGCGTCAACCGGCTGGTGCCGGTCGATGTGTACGTGCCGGGCTGCCCGCCGCGGCCCGATGCCCTCCTCTACGGCATTATGCAACTGCACGAAAAGATACGGCGGTACCGGCTCACTGCCAGGCCAGCGGGGTCCGCATGACCAGAGTGCTGGAAGGGGCAGCCTTGGCCCAGCACATCGAGCAGGCAGTGCCTGGCGCCGTGGTGAGATGGCAGGCAGGCGATGTCTGGGTCCACCCCGAAAAGCTGGCCCAAGTGTGCTGGGTCCTCAAGAAGGAACCCCTCCTGGCCTTCGACTACCTGGCGGCGGTAACCGCCATAGACTACATCGAGCACTTCGAGCTGGTCTACCACCTGGTCTCCATCCAGCACAACCACAGCGCGGTGCTGAAGGTCCTGGCCTACGGGCGGGAGGCTCCCACGGTGCCCTCGGTGGTCGAGGTCTGGCAGGGGGCCGACCTGCAAGAGCGCGAGGTCTGGGACCTGATGGGTGTGGCCTTCGATGGCCATCCCAACCTGAAGCGCATCCTGACATGGGAGGGGTTCCCGGGGCACCCCCTCCGCAAGGACCATCTGGGGGCGTAGGGAGCGGGTTGCGCTAGGGGAATCTAGTGTCCTGTCCCGAGACGACGTTGAAAAAGGCGTAGCCAATTCGGGTGCAGGGGTGGAGCCCCTGCCAGGGGTCTGGGGGTGCCCCCCAGGTTTCTCTCTTCCCCCTCTCCAGCAGGAGAGGGGGCCAGGGGGTGAGGTATC
>JACQUK010000043.1 GCA_016210325.1 Chloroflexota bacterium | reverse complement strand
CGCAGGACCCCGTGAAAGGCCCCGTTGCTGATGGAGTAGGCTAGCGGCATTCGTGTGTCCTTGAATTGGTGTGGTGTCCTAGTGTCCCGACTCCCAAGTTCCTTGCAGTAGGTAGGTTCTCCGTGAAGCACCTATCCCCCTGCACAACAGGCTGCCTCACCCCCTGGCCCCCTCTCCTGCAGGAGAGGGGGAAGAGAGAAACCTGGGGGGCACCCCCAGACCCCCGGGCAAGGAGGCTCTGCCCCCTTGCCAATCCCCCGGAGTTCTTCGGCATATCTGGATCTCATTACGCTAGCCGGTCTCGCTGCGCTTGGCGCCCTCCTCGCCGGTGCTGGCGAAGACGCCACGGGTCATGGCCAGCCGGCCGCTACGCATGACCTCCCTGACGCCAAAGGAGCGCAGGAGGCGGATGAGCGACTCCACCTTGTCCTGGTCCCCGGTCACCTCGATGATGAGGGACTCGGGGGCCACATCCACGATATTGGCGCGGAAGATGTCCACCAACTGGATGATTTCGCTGCGGTTGTAGGGAGTGGTCCGGACCTTGATGATGGCCAGCTCCCGCATCACGATGTTCTCTTCGGTGATATCGGAGACCTTGAGCACGTCCACCAGCTTGCGGAGCTGCTTGGTGACTTGCTCAGCAATGGCTGAGTCTCCCTCCACCACGAAAGCCATTCGGGAGACCCCGGCCTGCTCCGATGGGCCCACCGAGAGGCTGGTGATGTTGAAGTTCCGCCGCCGGATGACGCTGGCCACCCGGTTGAGCACGCCGGGCTGGTCCCGGACCGTGGTCACAATGGTGTGGTGAAGGGTGTCTTGCATCAGGCCCTCTTCTTCTGGAGTTCCGGCTCTTCAATGAGCTCGGCCACGCTGGTGCCAGGTGGGATCATGGGGTACACGTTCTCCTCTTCCGCCACCCAGAAGTCCACCAGCACCGGCCCCTGGTGCGCCATAGCCTGCTCGATGGCGGGGCGCACGGCGCTCCTCTCCTTTACCCGGAGGCCGAGGATGCCGTAGGCCTCGGCCAGCTTCACAAAGTCGGGGCTACCCGAGTAATGGGTGGCGATGTAGCTCTTCTGGTAGAACAGGTCCTGCCACTGGCGCACCATGCCCAGGTGGAAGTTGTTGAACAGGGCGATCTTCACCGGGAGGTGGTGCTCCACCATGGTGGCCAGCTCGTTCATCGTCATCTGGAAGCCGCCGTCACCGGCCACGGTCCAGACTGGCGTGCCAGGCCTGCCCACCTGGGCGCCGATGGCGGCGGGGACCTCGAACCCCATAGACCCCAGCCCCCCTGAGGTGACGAAGAGGTTGGGCTCGACGAACTTGTAGAACTGGGCGGTCCACATCTGGTGCTGGCCCACGCCAGTAGCCACCACGGCGCGCCCACCCGTGGCATCGGAGAGCTGCTCGATAATGTACTGGGGCAGCAAGGCCTCCGACTCCCGCACCCGCAGCGGGTGCTCCCGTCTGAGCTGCTCGATCTGTTGCAGCCATTCCCCGTGGTTGGCAGACTGGACCACCCCCAGGAGCTGCCGCAACACGTGCTTGGCATCGCCCACGATGGGCACGTGGGCCTTGACGTTCTTGCTGATCTCGGCGGGGTCAATGTCAATGTGGATGACCTTGGCGTTGGGAGCAAAGGAGCTGATCTTGCCCGTCACTCGGTCGTCGAACCGCATCCCCACGCCAATGAGCAGGTCTGCCTGGTTGATGGCCAGGGAGGCATAGGCGGCGCCGTGCATCCCTGGCATGCCCACATAGAGGATGTGGTCTTCAGGGAACGAGCTCTTGCCCAGGAGCGTGGTGATGACTGGGACCTGGGCCTTTTCTGCTAACTCCTTGAGTTCGTCCCAGGCCCGGGAGACGATGATGCCGCGGCCTGCCAGGATCAGGGGCCGCTTGGCCTCGGCGATGAGCTGCGCCGCTCGTTTCACCTGCTGGGGGTGGCCCTCCAGCACTGAGCGGTTGGGGATGTCCACCCTGTCAGGGTAGTGGGCCTCTGCCTCCTCGGTGAAGACGTCCTTGGGGATGTCTATCAGGACCGGCCCAGGGCGGCCCGTGGTCGCGATGGCAAAGGCCTCTTTGATGACATAGGGGATATCCGCCGCCTGCATCACCAGGTAGTTGTGCTTGGTGATGGGCAGGGTGATACCGGTGATGTCCGTCTCCTGGAAGGCATCCTTCCCGATGGCCGCTCGCGCCACCTGGCCGGTGACAGCCACCACGGGGACCGAGTCCATCATGGCGCCGGCCAGGCCAGTGACCAGATTGGTGGCCCCGGGGCCGGAGGTTGCGAAGCACACCCCGGCCTTCCCCGTGACCCGTGCGTAGCCGTCGGCGGCCATGGCCGCCCCCTGCTCATGCCGGGTGAGGATGTGCCGGAGTTGCGGGTACTGGGGCAGCGTCTGGTAAAGGGGGAGGATAGTCCCCCCCGGAATGCCGAAGACAACTTCTACGCCCTCTCGCAAGAGGGCTTCGCAGGTCATCTGTGCGCCGGTCAATTGCATGGTGGTCCTCTTTCCTCCCTCCTTGCACGCGCCCAACGGCCCGCGCAAGGACATGTTGCAAAGGCTCGCGTTACCCGGCGCCTTTGGAAGGCGGCCGGGTCGCCGCCACACCAACGCGGACGCAGGGCCTGGGTAAAAAAGAGCCCGCCCCTCGCTCAGGGACGGGCTCGTACAACCCGCGGTACCACCCTGGTTACCCCGCTCTCGCGGGGCCACCTCTCTCGCCGTAACGGGGCGCCCGTACAGCACTACTGGCGGACCCGGACCCGTGATGCCCCTTGGGTCCCTGTTGGCGCTGTCCGCTCCGGAGCGAGTTCACGGGCTTGCTGCCACCGGCCTCTCACCCTGTGCCGGTTCGCTGGGACAGCGGTGACCGCTACTACTCTCCGTCGTCGCGTTTTCTTCCCAATGGGAAAAGACACTCCACCATACCATTCCTGGCGCGGTGGTGTCAACTTGCTCTTTGGTAGATGCCCGCCTGGCAGTCGGATCCGCCAATGACGACGGGCACTGCTCTCGGTGTTTCGCAGAAAGGAACCGCCGTCGTATACTGTGAGGAAGGTAGACCCGCGGCGTGTCGCGTAGCCTTGCAAGAAGGGTCTCAAGGCCCCGGGTCAGGCCGCGAGGGGTGAGCCTTCTATTCTGGCAGCAGACCATGTGGCGGGGAGGCTATGGACCCGGAACACCGCAAAGTCCTGGACGCCGTTCAGCGGACCACCGTGGTGCGGACACCTCGGCAACGCCTGGCGACGTTTGGCGTCACCACCACCTCCTACTTTCTGGTGACGGAGCCTGTCTACCGGGAGCTGGACCCCGGTGGGACGGAATCGGTCATCCGGGAGGGAAAGGTTGTCTCAGAGCGCCCCACGGTAGTGACGCCCAGGTACATGGCGCACCTGGAGGGGTTTGGTGACAATGCCCGCAAGTACCTTGAGTACCTGGCCGAGCGGTACGGCCCCAATAGCCCAGGGGTCCTGTACCGCTACCGCAACGATCCTGTGGGGCTGAACATCGTGGCCGGTGCGCCGGCGGCGGTGGTCCAGCGGATCAAGGAGGACCTGGACGGACGCGGCGACGAGCGGACGGCGGTGATCCACGGGGTTGACGAGTTGTGGGATGCGTCTTTGCTGAAGTTCGTCTACGAGTTCACGGCCGCATCGTTGACACAGAATGTAGCTGAGCTCAATGCCCGGGGGCTCCTGGAGCCAGAGTTGGAGGCGGGTGTGCCCAGGGCAGCCATCGAGGAGATTGAGCGGCTCTTCCACGAAGTGGAGCGCGGCCTGGACCCCTCGGTGCTGAAACGCGAGCTGGACCGCTGGGGGCTGTTCCACCGCTACGAGGACCGCTTCCTGGCCCTGTTCCACCACTGAGGTACGCTTCTGCGCTTCCTACCGCCGGTAGTGTATCAGTTTGAAGGGCAAGGCGGTTGACCATGCTTGAGCGGTATGGTAGGCTCAGGGCATGGACAAGAAGCCGAGAGCCAGGAAGAAGGACCACGACTTCGCTGTCACTGCCTTCCGAGTGGTGCAAGAGGCCACACAGAAGGGCGAGGAAGGCCAGACGGAACCGCAGCCTGAGCCGAAGGCACCGGAGCCTAGTGAGGGCAAGAACCCCCACGCTGTCGCCTTGGGCCGGCTAGGCGGCAAGAAGGGCGGCAAGGCGAGAGCTGCAAGGCTCACCTCTGAGCAGCGCCGGGAGATTGCAAGAAAGGCCGCACGTCTTCGGTGGGCAAAGAAGGGATAGCCAGGTATGAGTGGTGACCAACTGGAAAAAGTCATCGAAGAGGCAAGAGCAAATCTGAATAAGTTGGTTGAGGAGGTTGCTAAGAGGCGGGAGCATCCTTTGCTGATCTTCTTTTACCCGGCCCGCGCTTCCATCAATGAGGACCACATTGAGCTCTTGAACGACTTCATGAGGGGCTCTGGTCTAAGCAGGTCAAAGCCTCTTGACTCTCTAGATGTTCTTATCCACACGACTGGAGGGGAACCTACAGCAGCATATCGGTTGGCCCAGGTTGTTCGCAATTTCTCGAAGAATGTGACGTTTCTCGTACCGGAGTTCGCTTATAGCGGCGGCACTCTCATCTGTTTGTCGGGGAATGACATCTTGTTGGGAGATTGTGCCGTGCTTTCTCCAATTGACATCACTGAGCATAGACATCACATCTCACCTCACAGCGAGGAAGATGACATCCCACAATTCCCCGATGAAGCACAGGTTGACGAAGAGGTAGAACTAGTCGCAATAGACCATTTCATTAACGTTGCAACAGCGGCTAGGATTGACATAGAAGAAGAATTTCGGCGGCGGGGATGGACCACCGCGGTTTCTCGCGTTGAAAGCGACATGCTTGTAAAGATGGTCGAGGACTTTGGTGTGTTGGAGATTGCGAAGCTGTACCGCGAGAAGAATATCACGCGAGATTACGCGAAGGAACTGCTTCGGAAGTACATGTTCTCACGTGAGGAAGCCGCCGACAAGATTGAAGGAATTCTTCGAAGGCTTGTGGTGGAAGCCCCGGCGCATGAATTCCCGATGGATTTCCACATATGCGACGATGTTGGACTCAAAGTAGATGAGATGGATGAAGGCCTATCTGTAGCAACTAAGGAAGTCGTCGAGCATCTAACAAGGATGGCCCAACAACGAATGATATGCTGGCGGCCAAAGCTTGGCTGGTTCCCGTACTTCCAACTGATGATGTATACTGTGGAGCCGTCGGAGGAATCCTCGGGGACCGCCAGGCTTTCCAGTGGTGAGGAGGCTGTTCATGATGAACAAGGCAGAGATACAGATGGGCAAGAACGGCAGATCGTCCGAGGAGAAGCAAGATAAGATGCTCAACAAGGATACCTGGGAACTTCATGCTAAGCTACTTGAGCGACTGCAAGAGACCATCGAGCTCAGGGAAGGTAAGAGCATAAAGCAATTAGTGAAAGAAGCTAACCAGCGGGTTAGGCTCCACAAGCACCATTAGTTCAGTTCTCACTAGGTAGCTGCGGAACGAGCGGGACGATTGCCCGCTCGTTCTCGTTTCTCTCGCAGAGAGCTTGACAAACCATTTGCGCTCAAGCATAATATAGTCAGTTTCGGATAGGAAACTGACATGAACAAGCTGAATCTAGAGCGCCAAACCCAGGTAGTGAAGGCCCTCTGCGAAGGGAACTCCATCCGCAGCACCTCGCGCATGATGGGGGTAGCCGTCAACACCGTGGTGAAGCTACTCAGAGAACTCGGCGCTGCGTGCCTGGACTACCAGGACAAGACCATGCACAACCTACCCTGCAAGCGGCTTCAGTGCGACGAAATCTGGAGCTTCGTCTACTCCAAGGCCAAGAACGTGCCGGAGCGGCACCAGGGCGAGTTTGGGTATGGGGACGTGTGGACCTGGACCGCCATAGACGCTGCAACCAAGCTCGTTCCGTGCTGGCACGTGGGCGCACGGAACGCTGACGACGCTCACCAGTTCATCACTGGCCTAGCGGCCAGGCTCACCCACCGCGTCCAACTCACCACTGACGGTCACACCCCATACCTAGAGGCGGTAGAGGGCGCGTTCGGCTCTGAGATAGACTACGCCATGCTGATCAAGCTCTACGGGCCTGTGGAGCCTACCAAAGAGGCCCGGCGGCGGTACAGTCCCGCCGAATGCGTGGGAACAGAGAAGAGGGTGATACAGGGCAAGCCGGACGCGGCTCACATCTCCACAAGCTACGTAGAGCGCCAGAACCTTACCATGCGGATGTCCATGCGGCGGTTCACCAGGTTGACCAACGCTTTCTCCAAGAAGCTAGAGAACCACATGTTCGCTCTGGCCCTTCACTTTATGCACTACAACTTTGCTCGCCCACACCAGACGCTCAGCAAGCCCTACCGCACTACCCCGGCGATGGCCGCCGGCCTAACTGACCATGTGTGGACAGCGGAAGAGATAGTTTCACTGCTTGACCGTTCAAACTGATACACTACCCTACCGCCACCGCGCTTGACCCTGCTGGGCCGTTGGCCTAGAATTGCAGGCTCAGGGGGGCAGGGTGACCCCGCGCCCCCGGAGGATGTCCGCACCTCGTATGAGCAAAGCTGCCCCACAGCCGGCCGCTGGGCCAACCCTTCACCCCCGCCACCGGCTCTCTCTACGCACCTTCTCTTCTCTTCGATACCCGAACTTTCGCCTACTATGGGCCAGTACCTTCCTGGTGGCAGCCGCCCACACCCTGGAACGGATCACCCTGGGGTGGCTGGTCTACGACGTGTCACAATCGCCGTTCCTGGTTGGAATGTCCCAGGGCCTTCAGACGCTGCCATTGCTGGTCATAGGCCCTCTGGTTGGCGCCATCGCCGACCGGATGGACCGGAGACGCCTGCTCTTCTTTTCCCAGGCCATCCTGGTGGTCGTGGTCCTCGCCTTCGCAGCCTACGTGGCTTCGGGCGCCAGGCAGGTGTGGCCGCTGCTGGTCTTTGCGCTGCTGAGCGGCGTGGGCTGGGCTTTTAACACCCTGCCGCGCCAGGCCCTCCTGGGCGCCAGTGTCCCCAGGGGTGAACTCCTCAACGCCTATGCCCTGAACAACACCGCCTTTAGCACCATGGGCGTGCTGGTGCCTGCCATTGGTGGCTTTCTTATCGCCTGGGCGGGGCCGGCCCTCAACTTCTTCCTGGAGGGAGCACTGTACATCGGGTTCGCCGCCATGATTCTGCGGGTCGGCACGACCCCCGTGGGCCTCTCAGCGGGTCAACGGGCGCCAATGATGCGCAACATCCTGGAGGGGATGCGCTATGTGTTGAAGGAACCCGTGACCCTGGGGCTCATCGGCGTGGCGATGGTCCCCGCCTTGTTCATCATGCCCTTCGCAAACGGCCTGATGCCTGTCTACGCCAAGGAGGTACTGGGCAAGGGGCCAGAGGTCCTGGGAGTCCTCCTTTCGTCTATCGGCGTGGGGTCCCTCCTGGGCATGATGCTCCTGGCCTCCCTGGGGGACGTGAGGCGCAAGGGCTATCTTCTGTTTGGCACAGCGATCTTCGCGGGGTTGATGCTTGTGGCCTTCTCCATAAGCTCGTGGTTCCCCCTCTCGGTGGGGTTGCTGCTTCTGGTGGGAGCCGGCCACATGGTCTACATTGCCGCCGTCGAGTCAGCCATTCAAGTCATCACCCCTGATGGCTACCGTGGACGGGTGCTGAGCATCTTCGCGCTCACCTTCGGGGTCTCCTTCTGTGGCAGTCTGTTGGCTGGTGGACTTGCCCAGGTCTTTGGCGCGCCACTGGCGTTGCTGACAGGGGGCCTGGTCACCAGTGCCCTACTGGTGGGTATTGCCCTGCGCTTTTCGGCCCTGCGACGGGCCTAGGCCCCAGCATCGGGGCGCTCTGCCTGTTGAGGGAGAGCGGGCTGCTGGGACCCGCCGCACAAGCGCGCACGTTCAGGTCTGTGGCCGGCGATGGAGGGTGTCGTGCAACCCGACCAGCAGGGCCTCTCAGTGAAACCTAGAGCCTTCCCGTGGGGGAAGCGCCCTCGACACCCGCTGGCCGCTCTGAAGAGCCGGGACTTTCGCTTCCTGTGGTTCAGCGTGGTCTTCACCAGCTCGGCAACGGCGTTGCAGCAGGTCACGGTAGGTTGGCTGGCCTATGACATGACCCGCTCGGCGGTGCTGGTGGCGGCGGTGGAAAGCACCTATACTCTCCCCTTTCTGCTGGTGGGGCCGCTGGCGGGGGTCCTCGTGGACCGGGTGGACCGCCGGAAGCTGCTCCTGGTCAGCCAGTCCGTGCTGGTGCTGCTGGCCCTGGCCTTCGCCATAGCAGTCAATGTTGGCGCCATCAGGGTGTGGCACCTTTTCCCTTTCACCTTTCTTACCGGTGTGGGGTGGGCCTTCAACACCATGACCAGGCAGGCCATGCAACCCTCGCTTGTCCCGCGGAGCGAGTTGCTCAACGCCAACGTCCTCAACGCCCTGGTCTTCAATGTCGTCCTGGCCACCGTACCCTTGGGCGCCGGTTACCTCATGGTGACGGTTGGCCCTGCCAGCAACCTCTACCTGGAGGCCGGTATGTTTCTGGGCGTTATTGGCATGGTATCCCGGCTCCGGCCGGTGCCACCCGCCGGACCCGCCCGCCGGGCCTCGGTGGCACAGACGGTGGTAGAAGGGATCCGCTACGTTGGGGCGCGGCCGTCCATCTTTGGGGTCATTGCCGTGGCTGTCGTGCCGGCCCTCTTCCTCATGCCCTTCGTGCGGGGGCTGATGCCCATTTTCGCTGGGGAGGTGCTCCAGCAGGGGCCCCAGGCCCTGGGTGCCCTGTTCTCTGCCCTGGGCTGGGGCTCGCTCACGGCTATGCTCGCGTTGGCCTTTCTGGGAGATGTGAGGCGCAAGGGGCTGCTGCTGCTGACCATGGCGCTGGCCGCGGGGGTGATGCTGGTGGTCTTCTCTCGCCTGGCCTGGCTGCCTGCTGCCCTTGCTGCCCTCTACTTCGTTGGCCTGTGCCACATGATGTACATCGTTACCACCGAGACCTCCATTCAGGCCGCGACGCCTGACGGGTACCGAGGGCGGGTGATGAGCATCTTCATGCTGAGCACAGGCATGGCGCCGCTGGGAGGCGTCCTGGCAGGCTTTCTGGCCCAGGCCTTTAGCGTGCCTCTGGCCCTCCTGGTAGGGGGGATAGCTACCGTGCTGCTCGTGCTGGCGCTGGGCCTGCGATTTCGTGGGCTTTCTCAACTTGGCGGTAATGCACAGACAGTGTAATTGACACATACCCTGGGGCACCTTAGAATGAGCTTGCCCTGAGGGGCGTGCTCTCGACAGTGTGTGAGGTCCCCGCGACTTATGACCAGCACGGGCAATCTTGGCGGAGGTCTCGACATGCCGACCAAAGCATATGTCCTCATCGAGACAGCAGTGGGCAAGACCAAAGAGGTGCTCAGCGCCCTTCAAGGCCTTCCGGGCATGGAGACGGTGGACGCGGTGACCGGCCCCTACGACCTCATTGCGGTGGTTCAGGCCCACGACCTCAACTCCGTGGGCGAGCTGGTGACAGGCAAGATCCATGTCATCAGTGGCGTGCTGCGAACGGTGACATGCCTGTCGGTGAGCGTAAAGTAACCGCTCACCTTCCCGCCCGCCGTCGGCCGGGTGCTTCTGTGCCCGGTCCCCCTGGCACACAGGCGCCTTTGCGCCGGCGCTGACAGCGGAACAGACCTCCACTTAGGAAGGGGAGATGCGCTATGGATTTCCGGTTCGGCCCAGAAGAAGAGGCCTTCCGCCAAGAGGTTCGTGGTTTTCTGAAGCAGGAGTTGCCCGACGACTGGTTCGAGCGGAACATGGACTTCGAGGAAGAAGACGGGGTCGCCTTCGCGCGGAAGTTCCGCAAGAAGCTTTCTGACAAGGGGTGGCTCACCATGGCCTGGCCCAAGGAGTACGGTGGGCAGGCTGCCTCGCACATCAAGCAGTTGGTCTTTAACGAGGAGACAGCCTACTGGGGAGTGCCGGCCATTGACAACGGCATCTCTATGCTAGGCCCTATCCTGATGATGTACGGTACTGAAAGGCAGAAGGCCTACTATCTCTCTGGGATCTCCAAGGCCCAGTGGGTCTGGGCGCAGGGGTACTCCGAGCCGGGTGCCGGCTCCGACCTGGCCTCCCTCCAGACCCGGGCGGTGGAGGACGGCGACGACTTTGTGGTGTCCGGCAGCAAGATCTGGAACGGCGCCCACGGCGACGCCGACAAAATGTTCCTCATGGCCCGCACCAACCCAGACGCCCCCAAGCACCGTGGCATCTCCTTCCTGCTCTTGGACGACATGCGGATGCCCGGCGTGACGGTGACCAAGATCCCCAGGATGTGGGGACGGTACCGGGCGCTGGTGTACCTGTACAACGTGCGCATCCCCAAGGCCAACCTGGTGGGCGAGAAGGACCGGGGTTGGTACGTGGGCGCTGCCCTGCTGGACTTCGAGCGCTCCGGTGTGGGGTGGGTCACCCGGTCAAGACGGGTGCTGGACGAGCTGGTGACCTTCGCCCGGGAGACGGTGGTGGATGGCGAGCCTCTGGGCAAAAAGCCGCTGGTGCGGCACGCCCTGGCGGAGATGGCGGTGGAGACTGAGGCGCTGCGCCTCATCTGCTACCAGGTGGCATGGATGCAGGGCCACGGCCAGGTGCCCAACAAGGAGGCCTCCGCTACCAAGCTCTTCGGCACCGAGATTGGCCACAAGATGTACGACGTGGGGCTGCAACTGCTGGGCATGTACGGCGGCCTGGAGCCCGACTCCAAGTGGGCACCCCTCAGGGGCCGCATCGAGAACGGGTGGCTGACCACCTTCGGCCACAAGATTATGGGTGGCTCTTCGGAGATCCAGCGCAACGTCATTGCCACCCGCGGTCTGGGCCTGCCCAGGGAGTGAACAGCGTAGACGAGCAACGTGCGAGACTGAGCAGGAGGAGTGTCTGATGGACCTGGGCCTGAACGAGTCTCAGCAAATGATCAAGACGGGGGCACGCGACTTTCTGGACCGAGAGTGTCCCCACACCTACGTCCGCGCGATGGAGGAGGACGAGCGGGGCTACACCCAGGACATGTGGAAGAAGCTGGCCGACATCGGGTGGTTGGGCCTCGCCTTGCCTGAGCAGTACCAGGGGACCAGTGGCTCCTTCCTAGACCTCTGCGTTTTGCTGGAGGAGATGGGGCGGGCGCTGCTGCCCGGACCCTTCTTCTCCACGGTTGTGCTGGGGGGCCTCAGCATCCTGGACGCAGGCAGCGATGCCCAGAAGCAGGAGTTCCTGCCCAAGATCGCCAATGGCGAGCTCATCCTCACCTTTGCCATCACCGAGCCCAGCGCCAGGTGGGATGCCTCTGGCATCAAGGATGTGAAAGCGACAAAGCAGGGCGATAGGTGGGTTATCAACGGCACCAAGCTCTTCGTGCCCAACGCCAGCGTGGCCGACTATCTGCTGGTGGCGGCCCGCACCCGGCAGGGCCAGGACCCCAAGCAGGGCATCACCTGCTTCATCGTGCCGGCCAAGGCCCAGGGAGTCAGCCAGACCCTGCTCAAGACCATCGCCTCGGACCGCCAGAGCGAGGTCACGTTCAAGAACGTGACGGTGCCGGCCTCGGCGGTGCTCGGACAGGTAGACGGCGGTTGGGCCGTCGTGGAGCGCGCCATTGACCGTGCTTCTGCGGCCACCTGCTGCTTGATGGTGGGTGGCGCCCAGCGGGTCATAGAGATGACGGTGGACTACGCCAAGCAGCGGGTCCAGTTTGGCCGCCCAATCGGCAGCTTCCAGGCCATCCAGCACCACTGCGCCAACATGGCCGTGGACGTCGAGGGGGCACGCTACATTGCCTACCAGGCCGCCTGGAAGGTCTCCGAAGAGCCGGCTGCTGCCGCCAAGGAGGTGGCGATGGCCAAGGCCTGGTGTAACGAGGCCTACCGGCGGGTGTGCGCCCTGGCCCACCAGTGCCATGGTGCCATCGGCTTCACCAAGGAGCACAACCTGCAGCTCTACACCCGCCGTGCCAAGGGGGCCGAGCTGATGTATGGCGACGCCGACTACCACCGGGAGTTGGTGGCCCAGTCCATCGGCCTGTAGGAGCGCAGGGGGATCCAGGGCACCTGACGAAACCCTGATGTCGTGGGGGTGAGGAATCTCGCCTTTGAGATATCAGGGTTCCTTCAGAAGCCCTCAGCGCAGACAGGCACGGTGGCCCAAAAAAGAAAACGGGGGAGGCGCCGGAACTCAGTTGGGGACTGGGTCCCGGCGCTTTTGTTTTCTGGAAGCTGTTTGGTTGTGTTGGCATCCTGCCGTTTCTTCCGATCGTGGTAAGCCCGTCGAACCATGAGCGGAAACCTGCTGGGGCCGCTCGCCCTTCGACAAGCTCAGGGTGAGCGGAAGATGTCAACAGAACCAAGCTGTTGCGAATAGCCCCGTGGGGGCTGGCGCAGGGAAACAACCTGGCAATACGGAAGGGAGGAGCAATGGCTGGACAGGAAAGGGTTGGGGCAATCCACGCCAAGGGGTTCAACTGAGCGGAGACCGTGCTACTGGCCGTGGGCCAGGGGGCAGGGCTGGACCTGGGCGCGGTGCCGCGCATCGCCACGGGTTTTGGCGGCGGCATCTCTCGGCAAGGCTCCGTGTGCGGGGCGCTGGTAGGTGCCGTGATGGCCCTGGGGTTGAAGTATGGCAGGCAGGCGGGCAGCGAGTCCCCCGACCCGGTGTACAGCCGGGTGCAGCAGCTCTACAGCCGCTTTGAGCAAGAGATGGGCGGCACCATCTGCCGCCAGCTCACGGGGATGGACCTCACCACGCCGGAGGGCTACCAGAAGTTCCGCGCCTCCGACGTGCGCCAGCGGGTCTGCGCCCGCGCCATCGCCCTGGGCACCAGGCTGGCCCAGGAGGCGTGCGGGGAGTAGGGTGGGCCAGGAGGGATGAGGAGCCGCTGCATGGCAAGTCTGGTAGCCAGAGAGCCACCCGGACTTGGCTCACCAGGTTGACGAAAACTTGCGAACGCTTCCCCACCGCAATGGCTCAGTGGGTGCCTAGACCGTAGGTCGGAGGATTCCCCTGAGGCATTGTCTGGTGGTGGAAAGGCGGCTTGGATACCAATTCACTACCGAAGGCACATACCCATGCTTGTAGAGTGGTTGGCCTATCTATCTCAGTTGTTGCAGAGATCAGAGGCACACGCTTCTTCCTCGGAGTCACAGCCACAGGCTCTACTTGTGAAGGCAAAGCGTGGCTGGGAGAATGCGGGATGAACAGCGCAGTCATTGTTGGCACAACGAAGGCCCTACTTGACCGCGTGTTGGCGCACCAAAGCGATGACGGTGACTTCTTAGGAAGTGACGTTTACACATATCATTTCGTACAAGCACTTTCGGCGATTAGCCGAGTTGCATTCAAGTCGTATATCGATCAAGCTTTGGACTGGTTCGCAAAACTAGAGGATCCGCGCGATAGAAACCCGCGCTCGGTCAGCCCTTTCCGGCTCATGGCGTTAGTGGGAACGGGAGTCACACTGGACTTTCAGAAACAAGCTGTGGACAAAATCCTGGTGAACATGGTCGGGCGAGCGGGAAACATCAATCTTCCTCTAGGATTTGTCGAAGCAGCTGACAGTTATGACCCGTTTCCCACGCTGACTGCTGTGCAAATACTGCTGGCGTCTCAATGCCCAGATGCTGTACCGGCTGGCAAGAAAGGCTTGGAGTGGGTGCTTCGGCGCAAAGCTGAGATTCGTCGTCCTGCGACCCTGGGGTTTCTAGCGTTCATGCTGGGGGAGGCCAACAAGGTAGGCATTGTTGTTGGGAAGACCTCAGCGAAGACAACAGTACGCTCGATTGTCCGGTCGTTGACCCATGAGTCTGTGCGGTCTGAACTAAGGTCAGATCCCCTCCAGGGTGCCTACATTGCCTTCGATCTAGCGGAATTAGCTTGCTCGTTTCCCGATTTGAACACTCAGAAGCCCGCTGTCGATTTGGTCTCGACACTCATCGAGTTTAGAAACTTGGATGAAGATAACTTCTACAAGAACCAAGATATTCCTTTGCTTGACCTACGCTTGCTAGCCGCATGTGGTTCTGTTTTAAGCCAGCACGAACGCGACCGCTTTGTGGAAAGCCTCCTCGAGACAGCTTTCGATGATAAGATCAAGCTTGCGCGACAATATAGGAAACTGCAAGGCGAAGCACAGGACGTTGTGAGACGTCTAAAGGCCCTCCAATCGGTTGTTCAAGGGGACGCGTTGTTCGTGCAACCAAGGTGGTCCACGACTAACACAAAAGTAGATCCCTCTTTGGTCTTCTTCCTAATGCAACTGCCCAGACCCAATGCTTCCGAGAACCTTTCGGAGATGGAGAGGGCTTTTCAGAACCATCTTAGGCCGACGATGGAACAGGAACTTGGTCTTAGAGTCGTCCGGGCTGATGACATTTTTGATACCCGGGACATTATGCAATCTATCTGGGATTCCCTCCTGACCGCTCGACTCGTCGTCGCTGACCTTACAGGACGGAATCCTAATGTATTCTATGAAGTTGGAATGGCAGATGTTCTGGGAAAAGAGGTAGTATTGCTCTCGCAAACCGTAGAGGATGTACCATTTGACCTGCGCAATCGACGGGTAATCATCTACCGCATCACCTATGATGGAATAAACGCACTCAAACGTGATGTAGTTGCTACGATTAGACGCGCCTTGGAAACTGCAAAGTAATGATATCCACGGTTCTGAGTGAAGCTCATATGTGTGTCCGGGTCGTGGGTACTTGCCTGCGTTGGCATTGGAGACCCTGCGCCGGTTCGAACCGAATGTGGTCGGCAACCTCGTGGGTTTGTTGTGAAAGGCCTATAAGCAGCTACCGTCTGTATGTCGTTTCGCTCCGTCGGGCTATCTTGAGGACGACAACTAGCGCTTGGTCGTCATAGATGTCGTAGACGACCCTGTAGGGTCCAACCCGAATGCGCCATGTCCGCTCCTCTCCACGGAGCTTGCGTCCACCCACCGGTCGAGGGCTCTTCGCCAGAGCTTGAATGGGCGCTGCAAGCCTGGCCTGCACTATTCGGGGCAGTTGCCGCAGCTCTCGCTGGGTTGCTGGGGCCAGCTCAACTCGGTAAGCCATTCCTTACGATGTTGGACCGGCGTTCAGGTGACGCAAGAACTCGCCGACTTCCGCGCCTCCTTGGCGCTCCCACTCATGGCGGGCCTCCTCCAGGCCGGCCCGTAGCTCTTCGTCTTCCCTGGCCTCCAACCACTCGCGGACGGCCTCAGCAACAATGTCCTTGGCATGGAGGCCTTTCCGTATTGCCTCCACCTTCAAGGATGTATAGAGCTCCTCATCCTCGAAAATGACTGTCATTCGTTTTGCCATGACTGCCTCCATACGCTTGCATGCTTATATGTCTAGCCTTCTAGACGTCTAGGATACCACCTAACCCTTAGTGTGCCAATCGAAGATTGTTAGGCAACGCTACCCACTACCCTGGAGGCACACCAGAAGCTTTACGCCAATACCCCGGCTGCCTTCAGCTCCGCGTACTCCGCCTCGGAGAAGCCCAGCACCGTCTTGTAGACATAATCGTTGTCCTCGCCCAGGCAGGGCGCCGCTTTTGACAGCCTGCCGGGCGTCTCTGAAAGCTGGAATGGGATGCCGCTGTAGGAGTGCAGGCCGATCTCGGTGTGCTGCAACCGGACAAAGTGGCCCCGGTGCGCAAGCTGCGGGTCGTTGAACAGGTCCTCGCAGGACTGCACCACGCCGCCGGGCACCCCCTCCCGCTGGAGGTGGGCCATCAGCTCGTAGGCGTCCTGCTCCTTGGTCCAGGCAGCAATGCGCTCCTCCAGGGCATCCTCGTGGGCCTTGCGCCCCGTGAGCGTGGCGAACTCCGGCGAAGAGGACCATGCTGGGCTGCCCATGGCCCGGCACAGGGCCTCCCACTGGGCGTCGGTGAAGCAGGCGATGGCGGCCCAGCGGTCGTTGCCGCAGCAGGGGAAGGCCCCGTGGGGGCAGGCCTGGGGGTCTCGGTTGCCGGCGGGCCTCGCCTCGACGCCGTTGTTCAGCTCGTCCATCAGCAGCGGTGCCAAGAACTGAAGGCCGGCCTCCAGTTGGGAGAGGTCCAGATAGGCCCCCTGGCCGGTGCGGCGGCGGTGGTCCAAGGCGGCCAGGACGGCGGCCGCAGCGAACATGGGGCTGACGAAGTCGGTGTATGCCCCGTAGGGGCCGGCAGGCCCCCGGTCCGGCCAGGAGGTCAGGTAGTAGAACCCGGAGAAGGCGGCCAGTTGCAGGCCGTAGCCGGGCTGGCCCGCCCAGGGCCCCGTCTGGCCCAACTGGCAGGTGGAGAGGTAGATGACCTCCGGCTTCCAGCGGCAGACGCTCGCGTAGTCCAGGCCCCAGCGGGCCATGACGCCGGGGGTGAAGCTCTCGGCCATCACATCGGCCCAGGCGATGATACGCTGCGCCACCTCCCTGCTCCGGGGGTGGTCCAGGTTGAGTGAGATGCCGTACTTGCTGGAGTTGTAGTCGGCAAAGAAGCCGGACCGGTTCAGGCCGGACACGCCGTCCTTGAAGGGCGGCGCCAGGCGAAGGTTGTCGGGGCGGACGGCGCTCTCGATACGCAGGACGGTGGCGCCGTGGTCCGCCAGGTACTTCATCGTGACCGGCCCCACGCCGACCCAGGTAAAGTCGGCGACCTTCAGCCCTTCCAGGGCTTGTTGTGTCATGTTCCCTCCCCGGGACTTCTGGCGAGTCCTGCTGCTTGCTCTCTAGTGCAGGGTGCCGAGGCGTGCCTGTGCTACACCACTCCAATGCTCTTCAGGCGGTCTAGCTCTGTCTGCGAGAGGCCAAGTTCCCCGCAGAAGACCTCCTGGTTGTGTTCGCCAAGCAAGGGCGGGCGGCGCCGCACCGCAGGCATATCGTCGTTGAAGCGCGGCACCAGGCCTGGATAGATGATGTCCTCTCCTAACTCTGGGTGGTGGACACGGATGAAGAAGCCCCGGGCCGCCAGGTGCTGGTTCTCAGCCAAGTCCCGCATGGTGCTCACGGGGTAGAGCATCACCCGGTGCTTCAGGGCACCCTCAAAAAGCTGCTGCTTGGTCCGGCTCCGGAAGAACTCGTCCACGGCTGCCGAGATGAGCTCCACCTCCTCGGGAGGTAGGTCCCGGACCTCCAGTGCCCGGAAGTCGTACAGCGAGAGGTAGTCGGGGGCCTGGCCTTCCTGGGCCATCCAGCGGACCAGGTTGTTGGAGGAATTGCCTCCCGTGAAGCCGCCCAGAAGGGAGAAGCACACGTGGCCGTCCTGGCAGGGCCACAGGAGCCGCAGGCCCTGAGAAGCGCCCCCGCTGCGGAACGGCCCCAGACGGGTGATGTTGCGCCGGTTCAGGTCCCAGGTAGGGGCCGCGTTCATCAGGGTCCAGGCCATGCTCTGCTGGGCCGAGACGTCTACCCGCTG
The DNA here is from genome assembly GCA_016210325.1 of Chloroflexota bacterium. Classification (GTDB taxonomy): domain Bacteria; phylum Chloroflexota; class Dehalococcoidia; order Lucifugimonadales; family HRBIN23; genus JACQUK01. The sequence continues at coordinate 29,404 of JACQUK010000043.1, read as the reverse complement.
GCCCTGGCCCGTGCGCTGGCGGCTGAAGAGAGCAATCATGGCGCCCACGGCGGCCTGGGCGCCGGCGTGCAGGTAGGCCTGGGGAAATGGGATGCGCAAGGGAGCCCGGTCCGGGTCGCCGGCCAGGAACATCAGGCCGCCCATGGCCTGGACCACAATGTCCGGGGCCTGGAAGTCGGCGTAGGGGCCGGTGCTGCCAAAGTCGGTGATGGAGGCGTAGATGAGCCTCGGGTTGGGCTGGCGCAGGTGCTCGTAGCCTATTCCCAGCCTCTCCATGTGGCCCGGCGGGAAGGACTCCAGCAGGATGTCCGACCGCTGCGCCAGTCGCCGCAGCATTTCGCGCCCCTCAGGCACGTTGATGTCCAACGTAATGCCGCGCTTGTTCAGGTTGTAGGACCAGAAGAGGTAGCTGCGCTCCGGGTGGGGCACCCCACGGTGGAAGGGCGGGCGGCGCCGGGCCGGGTCGCCCCCTGGAGGCTCCACCTTGATGACATCGGCACCCAGGTCGCTCAGGACCCGGCCCGCCACGTGGCCGTGCTCCAGCGTCAGGTCCAGGACGCGGTAGGGCGCCAGGAACAGGGGTGGCTGCCCCATGTCGCTCCCCAGGGACAGAGTGTCCCCACTTATCCCACAACATCAGGGGGAAGTCAAGGCGTTCTCAGGCGACGGCAGGCGTTTGGGGACTCGCCTGGAGACCGCGGGGCAACAGGGTCCACTTACGAGGGGCAAACGAAGGCTCGTGCTATAATTCACAGCGGCGGGTTTCGAGCGAAGGGGTGTCATGGGTGGACCGGCTGCTGCGGGGAGCTGCGGCCTTGGGCGTGGTGCTGACCCCGGCGCAGATAGAACACCTTGAGCGCTATGCCCAGCTCCTGGCGGAGTGGAACCAACGGTTTAACCTCACCTCGGCCAGGGCCCTAGAGCGCGCCGAGGTGGTACACTTCCTGGACTCCCTGAGCGTGGCGGCAGCCCTGCCCGCTGGGGTGACCGCCGGGGGGTGCCTGGCGGACATTGGCAGCGGTGCGGGCTTCCCTGGTCTGCCCTTGAAGCTCGCTTTTCCAGCCTGTGCGGTGACCCTGGTGGAATCGGTGGGCAAGAAGGCCCGCTTCCTCTGCCACGTGGTGGAGTCACTGGGCCTCCAGAGCGTGCAGGTGGTGGCCGGGCGGGCCGAGGAGGCGGCGCGGCGCCCAGACCTGCGGGAGCGCTTCGATGCCGTGTTGGCGAGGGCGCTGGGCAAGCTGCCCGTGGCCCTGGAACTTACCCTGCCCTTCGCTAAAGTAGGGGGCCTGGTCGTCCTGCCGAAGCAGGGTGATTTCCAGGCCGAGCTTGAGGGCGCCCAGAAGGCGCTGGACCTGCTAGGCGGAGCATTGCTGCGGGTGCAAGCGGTCACTGTGCCTGGGCTTGAGGGCCCGCGTGCCCTGGTGGTGGTCCAGAAGATAGCGCCGACGCCGGAGCAGTACCCGCGCCGTCCAGGCATCCCGGCCAAACGGCCCTTGCGGTAGGCGATGGCGGCGTGCCGCACAAGACAGCTTTTCATATGGGAGACCGATGACCACCGGCAAGGTCAATAGCAGCCCGAGCGCCAAGCAGGGGGTCCGGCCGCTGGGGAGGCTGCTCTCGGTCCCGGCCGTTATCTCCTTCGTCGTTGCTGCGGCTTTCCTCTACTTCCTGGTGTCGCGGTTCAACGTGGACCTGGGGGCCACCTGGGACCAGGTCCGCGGCAGCAACCCGTGGTTGTACCTGGCAGCACTGCTCTGCTACTACCTGAGCTTCCCGCCGCGTGGCTTGCGGTGGCGCATCATGGCAGGCAGCGCGGGGATTGGGAAGGGGCCGGGCCAGCGCCTCCCGTCAGCGTGGCAGGCATCCCTTCTTATTCTCATTGGCTGGTTTGCCAACTCAGTGGGCTGGCTCCGTATGGGCGACGCCTACCGCGCCTATGCCTTCGCCGAGTCATCCAAGGCCAGCTTCTCCGCCTCCCTGGGGACGGTAGCGGCCGAGCGGGTGCTGGATGTGATGGTGGTCTTCTTCCTGCTGCTGGTGGCTGTGGCTGGCATGGTGGGACTCCGCGAGGCCAGCCCCTCGCCCTTCTTTCTGCTCTTGGCGCTGGTGCTGGTAGTGGCAGGGGTGCTGGCACTGCTCGTTATGGCCCGCTTTGGGCACCGGCTGGCGCGGCTGCTCCCAGGGCCATTGCGGCGGGCCTATGGGCACTTCCACCAAGGCGCCCTGGGCAGCCTGAGGCAGTTGCCCCAGGTGGGGTTCTTGGGGACCCTGGGATGGCTGTTCGAAGTGGGACGGCTCTTCCTGGTCATCCAGGCCCTGGGGCTCTCGGTGCCCTTGCCGTTGGTGTTGTTTGTGGGGCTGGTCAACGCCATCCTGACTACCGTCCCCTTCACCCCTGGTGGCTTGGGCATCGTGGAGCCGGGGATTGTGGGCCTCCTGGTGCTGGCGCTACCCAGGGACAGCGCTATCTCGGTGGCGGTGCTGGACCGCTCCATCAGCTACGTCAGTGTTATCCTGTTCGGCGCGCTTGCCTTTGGGATTCGGCAGGCAGTGCTGGCGCGTCGCAGAGCGAAGGGGCCTTTGACGACGCAGAGCGAGCCCTAGCGGGGCGAGCCTTTCTTAGCTTTGTGGCGTAGAGTACAAAGAGTACAATAGGGGACCCTGGCGCAGGAGGGGCTATGGCTGAGGGCTGTATCTTCTGCCGGATCCTTCGGGGCGAGGTCAAGGGCGAGGTCCTGTACAACGACGGGCAGGCCTTCGTCATCCGCGACATTCGGCCGCGGGCACCTGTCCACCTGCTTATCATCCCGGTCCAGCATTTCACCTACCTCACCTACTTGAACCAGGCAACAGAGCCTATGGTGGGGCACCTCTTTACCGTGGCCGAGGAGATGGCCAAGCGGGAGGGCCTGGGCGCCAATGGGTACCGCCTGGTCATGAACCAGGGCAAGGACTCCGGGCAGGAGGTGGCCCACCTGCACCTCCACCTGCTGGGCGGAAAGCACCTGGGGACTATGGGCTAGCTGGGGAGCAGTGTGATGGAACGAGCCTTAGAGCTACCGCCGCTGCCGGGGCGTCTTCAGGCGGCGGTGGAGGCGCTGCCCGATGGGCTGCGCGAGCACATCGAACGGGCGCGGCGGATGGCGCGTGAAGCAGCGCAGGGGCTGGGGCTGGACCCGCTCAAGACAGACGTGGCTGTCGCTGCCCACGACATCTACCGGGCTATGCAGGGAGCGACCTTGCTCCAGGAGGCCAGACGCCTGGGCATCTCCGTTGACTGGGTGGAGCAGCAGGTCCCTATCCTGCTTCACGGGCCAGTGGCAGCGGAGCGGCTACGGAGCGAGTTTGGCATTGACGACCCGGAGGTGGTGGAGGCGGTGCGTTGGCACACTACGGCCTGCCCTGGCCTGGGCCCTATTGGCAAGCTGGTATTCCTGGCTGACAAGCTGGAGCCTGAGAAGATCGAAGGGGACCGCGAGCTAGGGCGGATAGCTCGCCTGATGGGGCGGGACCTGGACCGCGCGGTGCTGGAGTACCTGACTCTGAGTCTGCAAAGGCTGTTGCGCCAAGGGGCGCTGCTGCACCCGGCCTCGGTGGAGGCCAGGAACCACCTGTTGCTGGCTTTGGGCCGCGGTGAAGGCGCGGGTATGCTCGCGGGCGGCCAAGGGGGCTAGTCCTCTCGCTAAGGAATCACTCTACCCCCGCCCCGATGTGTCGGGGCAGGGGCATCATGCCGCAGCCTCAAGGAGCGCCGCTGGCCCTCTCTGGCACAGGGGGTGGCTTGAAGGGCCTGGGGCCATCCCGCCCCAACTCACGCCTGGGCTTCCTCTTCCTCCAGCTCCGCCATCAGCTTGGCCAGGGGGCTCTCGTCTGGAGGGGGCACCTCCGGTGCCCAGCTCACCTGCCCAGCCACCGTGCTGCCGTCAGCCAGCGGGACGTCAACCCGTGTGGCGGGGTGCACGTAGCGAGTGCGCAGGTAGGCCAAGGCGGCGGTGCCACCCTGCGGCGTTGGTGCCACCGATGTCACCTGGCCGGCATCCTGCCCCTGGACCCGGAGCCGGGAGCCAGGGGGCACCGGCCTCTCCAACCACAGCCGCACCAGGTACCTTTGCACCTTGCGGTAGGTGTTCAGGCGGGCTACCACCTCCTGCCCGATGTAGCATCCCTTGGCGAAAGAGATGTCCTCTTGCAGGTTAGCTTCCAGCGGGTTGAAGGCCTCCGTCAGCTCGCGCCCGTGCCGGGGGACGCAAGCAGCCACCCGCAACGCCTCCCACGCGGTCTCTCCCAAGGGCAACATGCCGTGGGGATCTCCCGCCTTCCGCAAGGACTCCCACAGGGCCTCCGCTTGGGCCAGCGGGAGAATAAGGTCGTACCCCAAGGAACGGAGCGGGTCCGTGCGGGCGACCGTCAGGGCCACGCCGTCCCACGTGGTCTCCAGGGAGCCATACGGAGGCAGCGCCGAGACCTTGGCGCCCAGCACCTTCTCCACCACCGCCGCCCTCGGTCCCAGCAGCCCTATCATAGCGGTCTCTTGGGTGACGTCTCGCAGCGAGGCATCCTCGGTGATGGTGTACTTGGCAATCCACTGCATCACCGGCCCGCGCGCCTGGGCTCCTGTCAGCAACAAAATGTCGTCATTGCGGCGCAGGGCCACCAGACGGTCAACGACCCGTCCCTTGTTGGTGGTGAGAACGGTGGCGGTCCCCTGACCTGGCCCCAGGCCCTCCACCCGGTTGGTCGAGAGGCGGTTCAGCAGGTCCAGGGCATCGGCGCCGCCCGCCACCAGGCGCCCGATGGGCGAGCGGTCAACCAGGGCCACCCGCTGAGTGGCCGCCTCGTATTCCAAGAACAGCGGCGCGAAGGCGGTTGGTATTAGCCAGCCGTCCACCTCTTGGAGCTGTGCACCAGCCCGCCGATGGTGCTCCACAAGAACGCTCTGCTGGGGCATGCTACCCTCCTGTTGCGTCGAAGCTGGACGTTGCCCAGGTGGGTCGGTGCAAGAAAAACAAAGGCCGCCACTGGAAGGCGGCCTTTCAGGTCAGGGCCGTTGCTGCTAGACCGAGAACGAGTTGCCACACCCGCAGACGCTCTTGGCGTTGGGGTTCTGGAAAACGAACCCCTTCCCGTTGAGGCCATCAGAGAAGTCCAGGACCGTGCCCGCCAGGAAGACGAAGGAGCGCTTGTCCACGCACAGCTTGACGCCGTGCTGCTCGATGACCTTATCATTGGGACCGGGCCCGTCAACGACCTCCAACACGTATTGCAGCCCGGAGCAGCCGCCGCCCTTCACGGCAACGCGCAGCACGAAGGCCTCTGCTTTCCCCTCTTTCTGAGCGAAATGCTTCGCCTTGTCGGCGGCCTTCTCCGTGATGGTCACGGTGAGGGGCTCAGCAGGTTTCGTTGTCACAGGCCACCTCCCTCAAGACACAAGAAGAGCGTACGAGTCAACAAACTCATTCTAACGGGTGCCACCCTCGGTGTCAAAAGCAGCCCTGGGCGCTCAGGTGACTTGCAGGACTGTAGCGCCATTTGGGGACAGCGTGTATTATGGTGCCCGTCTGCCCGCTTGGTCGGACCCGCAACGTAAGGGGGCGCTATGGCTACGGAGCAGGATGTTCGCGTGCCGTGGGAGCCGCTGAAGCAGTTTACGGCTCAGGTCTTCGTGCGGTGCAACCTGCCGCCGCCTGATGCGGAGATCGTGGCCGACGCGCTGGTGGAGGCCAACTTGCGGGGGGTGGACTCCCACGGGGTGCTGCGCATCCCGCAGTACGTGGAGGACATCAAGAAGGGTGGAAGCAACCCGACTCCGCGCATCGAGACGGTGGTGGAAACCCCGGCCTTGGCCGTGCTGGAGGCGGACCACGCCTTCGGACAGGTGGTCTGCACCCAGGCCATGCGCCTGGCCCTGGCGAAGGCGCAGCACATGGGTATTGGTTGGGTGCACGTGCGCGGCAGCGCCCACACCGGCGCCCTCTACTACTACCCCATGATGGCCGTACGCCAGGACATGGTGGGCATCACGGCCACCAGCACCGGCCCGGTCATTGCCCCCTTTGGGGCACTGGCCCGCGCCGTGGGCAACAATCCCGTGGCCATCGCCGCACCGGCCAAGTCCCAGCGCCCCCTGGTGCTGGACATGGCCCTGAGCGTGGTGGCCCAGGGCAAAATCCGCCACGCTGCCCAGAAGGGTGCGCCCATCCCGCAGGGGTGGGCCCTGGACAGGGATGGGGACCCAACTACCGACGCAGCGGCGGCTCTCCGTGGCATGCTGCTCCCAGCCGGGGGGTACAAAGGCTCTGGTCTGTCTATGATGACCGAGGTGCTCTCCAGCTTCCTGTCCATGAATCCCCTCATCAGCCCTGCGGTCTCTGGACCGCGGGACAGGTTCGACCGCAGGGCGGGCAGCAACAGCATCGTAGCGGCCCTGGACATCGCCACCTTCACCAGTGTGGACAAGTTCAAGGAAGAGGTGGACCGCCTCATCCTGTCGGTCAAGGCCTTGCCCAAGGCCCCAGGTGTTCCGGAGGTCTATGTGCCGGGGGAGCTGGAGTGGAACAACATGGAGGAGCGTCGCCGTCTGGGCATTCCCTTGCACCCCAACATCCTGCGCAACCTGCGAAAGGTGGCCCAGGAGCTGGAGGTCGAGTTCCCGTTTGAGGTCCCAGAAACAGCGTGAGGAGGAGAATATGGCCCGGGTACCCTATCTGGACCGGGAGGACATGCCGGCGGAAGAGCGCCAGTGGTGGGATGCCATCGTGGCGTCCCGAGGGCGGATGTTCCGCCCCTTCCAGGCACTGCTGAACAGCCCGGAGGCGGCGGCGCGTCTGGCGGAGTTTGGAGGCGCCGCTCAGCCAGAAGGCGGGCTAGACCGCCCCACGCGGGTGCTAGCCATCCTGTCCACGGCGCGGGAGAACGACTGCCAGTTCCAGTTCACCTCCTATACTCGGCAGGCACGCGAGGCGGGAATCCGCCCGGAGGTGGTGGCCGCCATCCGCGACCGCAAGGCACTGACAGCGTTGACGCCGAAGGAGGCGCTGCCCGTGCGTGTGGCCCAAGAGCTTCTGCGCACTCGGCGCCTCAGCGACAGGACCTACCAGGAGGCCGTGAAGGCCTACGGCCTGCGCAACGCCATCAACCTGGTGTTGCTGGTGGGCTACTACTCGGCCCTGGCGCTGGGCATCAACGCCCTGGAGGTAGAGTTGGAAGCGGGGGTCAAGCCGGAGCTCCCCGTCTAGGAGGTTACTGAAAAGGGGAGTTCACTCCCGACTTGTCGGGACAGACAGAAACTAATTCCCCCTTCCTGGCCAGGAAGGGGGAAGGGGGATGGTCGAAACAGTTTCTAGGGCGTTGCGACGTGTGTCGGCCTCATCCGCTGGCCCTGGAGCGCAATCGAGGCGAGCAGCGTTGCCAAGCTACTCGGAGCCGGCGTTGCGCCAGGCTTTTCCGCACACATCGAAGGAGGCGATAATGGCCCGTGTACCCTACCTGAACCGCGAAGACCTGCCCGTGGACGAGCGTGGCCATTGGGACGCCATTGCCGGCCGCCGGGGCCGTGTGGTCCGGCCTTTCCAGCTTCTGCTGCACAGCCCAAAGGCGACGGTCCCCATTGTGCAACTGGGGCAGTACGTCCGCTTCGACGCCGGCCTGGACCCGGTGACCAGAGAGCTGGCTATCCTTGCCACGTCTCGAGAGAACCGGTCCCAGTACGAGTTCACCGCCCACGTCCGCCATGCTCGCGACGCGGGCGTCCGGGAGGAGGCCATCAACGCCATCCGCGATGGGAGGGCGCCAGCCGGCCTGACGCCGGAGGAGGCATTGCCAGTACGCATGGCCCAAGAGCTGGTGCGGGAGCACGGCCTTCGCGACGAGACCTACCAGGCGGCAGTGCAGGCCTACGGCCTGCGCAAGGCCATTGACACCGTGCTCCTTGTCGGCTTCTACACGGCCCTGGGTATGGGCATAGCTGCCCTGGGGATCGAGTTGCAGCCGGGAACTCAGCCGGAGCTACCAGCGTAGTCCGGCTTGACCGCACAGGCGGAATACAAGGAGGAGATGATGGCCCGGGTACCATACCCTGGCAAGGAGCAGCTTTCGGAAGAGCAGCGAAAGGTCTACGGTGCCATCGAGGCTTCCAGAGGGCGTGTGGCGCCCCCGTTCCTGGCGTTGCTGCATAGCCCGCAGGGCGCTGCACGTTTGGCTGCGGTGGGCCACTATCTGACCAGGGAAGCGGGCCTAGACCCTGTCGTCAGCGACCTGGCTATCCTGGCCACGGCCCGTGAGAACAGGAACCAGTTCCAGTTCACCGCCTACGTTCGCCGGGGGCGGCAAGAAGGCGTCCGGGAGGAGGCCATTGCTGCCATCCGGGACGGGAAGGCCCCCGCAGGCCTGGCGCCAGAGGAGGCGCTGCCGGTGCGGGTGGCCCACGAGTTGCTGCGCGAGCACGGCCTGCATGACGAGACCTACCAGGCGGCGGTGAAAGCCTATGGCCTCCGCAAGACCGTTGACCTGGTGCTTCTCGTCGGCTATTTCACCGCCCTGGGCATGGGCATCAATGCCCTCGCGGTGGAGCTGGAGCCGGGCGTGAAGCCGGAGATGCCCGTCTAGGTTGCTAACTGGCGCATCCCCCAGGTCAAGGGTCCCTGGTATCCTTGGTGAATGCCACAAGGAGGCGCTATGGCCCGTGTGCCGTACCTCAGCCGAGAGGACCTTCCCGAAGACCAGCGCTCTAGCTGGGACGCCATCGCTCGGACTCGGGGCCGCGTGGTGCGTCCCTACCAGCTTCTGCTGCACAGCCCGAAAGCCGCCCTCCTTGTGGCGGAGCTGGGGACGTACGTTCGCTTCGACGCCAACCTGGACCCTGTGGCGCAAGAGCTAGCCATCCTGGCCACGTCGCGAGAGAACCAGTCCCAGTTCGAGTTCACTGCCCACGTGCGCCTGGCGCGCAAGGCGGGCGTGCGGGAGGAGGCCATCAACGCCATCCGCGATGGCAAGGCGCCAGCCGGCCTGTCGCCCCAGGAGGCGCTGCCGGTGCACATGGCCCACGAGCTGCTGCGCGAGCACGGCCTCCGCGACGAGACCTACCAGGCGGCGGTGAAGGCCTACGGTCTGCGCAAGGCCATTGACATGGTGCTGCTGGTGGGCTATTACACATGCTTGGGCATGGGCATGGCGGCCCTGGGCGTAGAGGTGGACCCGGGGGTGAAGCCGGAGCTGCCGCTTGGCTAGTAGGTGAAGCGATTGACAAAAAGAAACGAGCTTCTTTCGAAGCTCGCCCCTCGGACGGTTACCCGTAACTCAACGAGCCACGAGCAGCCACCTGTCACACTATTACGCTAATGATGATGATGATGATTTGTCAAGGGGATTTGACTAGAATCGTTTGAGAAAGACCTTGCCATGAGCTTGTCAGAGGTTACTGACATTCTCGGAACGCGCCCAGACTGCCAGAGCAGCAGGCGGACCTACTCCTGCGACGGAGCGGCTGCCGGGGTGGGACTCGAACCCACAACCATCCACGTGACAGGCGGCTGCTCTACCGTTGAGCTACCCGGCAACCGGGTACATCCTGGCAGGCGAGTCTATCCGTGTCTATGTTGCTGCCGGCGAGGCGTGCACCAGAGGGTTATTGAAGAGCTAGCTTACAAGCTCAATGACGATTCTCCCCCACTCGTCCAGCCAGGCGCCCGCGCCTGGCGGCACCGGGTGGTGGCATCGTGCTCCTTGACGATGAGGGGGGGGCGGGGCAGGGGCTGTCCTGGAGGTCTGAGCGCAGCAGGGCCGGCGTATCTCGGCGCTGTCTCGCGCCAGCGCTGGCGTGGTCGGCCCCAAACTAGGCCCGCGACCGCCTTTAGGAGTCCTGCCGTCGGTACTTCACGGTCTAGAGCATATTGGAAGGTGGGCGATGGGCACGATAAAGGAAGTGGCCCTGGTCGCGGCGCCGGCCGAGCGGGTCTGGCAAGCGGTGGTGGACTTCGAGGCACGCCCCCGTTGGTCGCCCAGGGTCAAAGCAGCCCGGATCGTGGGCGGAGGCCCCTTGCAAGTTGGGAGCCGCATTAGGCTCAAGGTGGACCGAGACCAGTTCACCTCGACGGTCGTAGAGATGCGTCCACGGGAGCGGCTTGTCCTTCTTGTGAAAGGTCCTGGCTTCCGCGTCCGCCATATCTACGAGCTGTACCCGGATGGAGAGGCGACCAAGGCCAGCATAACTGGCGAGTACGGCGGGCTTATAGGACAACTAGTGGTGCGCTTGATGCGCGGCTCGGTGCAGCGGGACCTCATTGACGAGATGGAGGCCATCTGCCGCGCGTCAGAAGCGAAGCGCCCTCAATAGGGGTGAGGAGTTCTTCTCCCGCTCGTGGTGAGCTTGTCGAACCATGAGCGGAACCCTGTTGGGTCCGCTCGCCCTTCGAGGGCCTCAGGGTGAGCGGACAATGTCAACAGAACCTAGCCCCCCATCTCTATGATGATGTTGCCCCACTCGTCCAGCCATGCCCTGGCCCCTGGCGGCACCACCGTTGTGGCGTCGTATTCCTCGATGACCAGCGGGCCGGGCTGCGGGCCGGCCTGAAGGTCCGCACGTAGCAGGACCGGCGTGTCGCGCCACTCCCCCGCGGCGCCGCTGGCGTGGTCGGCGCCGAAGTAGGCCCGCCGCGCGCCTCTGGTCAGGCGCGATCCACTCCGCGCCCGCATCAGCAAGCGCTCCGGTGCCCTGGGTCGCTCCGGGACGCCCCGGGCTACCAGCCGCAGGGCCACCACCTGCACAGCCTCCTGGGAGCGGTAGCCAAAAGTCTTCTCGTGCTCTCCGTGGAACGCCTCCGTCAGCGCTTGCATGGTCTGGGCGGTAAGCTCGCCGTTGGGGATGGGTATGCTCAGCTCAAAGTTCTGCCAGGCGTAGCGCATGTCCACGAAGCGGGAGATTTCGACTCGCTCCGGGGGGAATCCCTCTCGCAGCAATGCCCCACGTCCCTCTTCCTCCATCCTTGCCAGGCGATGGCCCAGCTCCTCCACCGACAGCTTGCCCGCCTCGCTCCAGAAGGTCTGGACATAATGGTGCTCCAGGTCGGCAAAGAGGAGCCCCACCGAGGAGAAGAGGCCGGGCATGGGTGGCACCACCACGCGGCGGACTCCCAGGTGCCCCGCGATGCCGGCCGCGTGGACCGGCCCTGACCCTCCGAAACCCACCAGGGTGAAGTCGGCGGGGTTGCGCCCCTTCTCGGTAGTGACGGCCCGCACCGCCCGCACCATGCGTGCCGTGGCGATGCTGTGGATGCCCCAGGCGGCCTCGGTGGTGCTGAGGCCCAGAGGCCCCGCAATGTGGTCGGTGACGGCGCGTCGGGCCTCGTCAGCGTCCAGGGGCAGGTCGCCGCCCACCAGGAACAGCGGGTTCAGGTAGCCCAGCACTACGTTGGCATCGGTCACTGTGGGCTGTGTGCCTCCGGCGTTGTAGCAGGCCGGGCCGGGGCTAGCCCCGGCGCTCTGAGGCCCGACTTGGAGCACGCCGCCCTTGTCAACCCATGCGATGCTGCCGCCGCCGGAGCCTACCTCCGCTAGCTCGATGGCGGGCACCCGGACCAGGTAACCGCCGCCCTTGGACAGCGTCTGGCCGGTGTTCAGCTCGCCGCCCACCTCGTACTCGGCGTAGCGGGCCACGCGCCCCTCTTCCACCGTGGCGGCCTTGGCAGTGGTGCCGCCCATGTCGAAGGAGATGAGGCGGCTGATGCCGGCCCGGTGCCCCAGGCGCATCGCCCCGATGACGCCGGCCGCAGGGCCAGACTCGATGATGTGGATGGGCTTCTGCCCGGCGGAGGCGGCGGTGATGACCCCCCCGTTGGACTGCATCATCAGCAGCGGCGCCGTCACGTCCTTCTCACGCAGGCCCGCCTCCAGCGAGGCCAGGTAGCGCTTCACCACAGGCTGGAGATAGGCGTTGATGACCGTGGTGCTGGTCCGCTCGAACTCTTTGACCTCCGGCAGCACCTGGCACGAGAGGCTGACGAACAGGTTAGGCGCCAGGCGGCGAAGGATGGCGCCCACTGCCTCCTCGTGGGACGGGTTGGCGTAGCTGTGCAGGAAGCACACTGCCACCGACTCCACGCCCTGCTCCAGCAGATGGCGGACCGCCGCTTCGGCCTCCGCCATGTCCAGCGGTGTCACCACCTGGCCCCTGGCGTCTACCCGCTCCGTCACCTCCATGCGAAGGAAGCGTTCCACCAGGGGGCGAGGCTTGCGCCAGGTCATGTCATAGAGGCGGGGCATGCGCAGACGGCCGATCTCCAGTACGTCGCGGAAGCCTTTGGTGGTGATGAGGCCGGTCAGGGCGCCCTTGTGCTCCAGCAGGGCGTTGGAGGCCACCGTTGCCCCGTGGATCACCTCGGCCACGGACTGGGGCGGGACACCCTCCCGTGCCAGCAGGCTGTGGAGGCCATCCAGGATGGCGCGGCTGAAGTCGTCCGGCGTGGAACGGAGCTTGTGGACCGCCACGGTGCCATCGTCGTCCAGCAGCACCAGGTCGGTGAAGGTGCCGCCCACGTCGGCGCCCAGGCGGTAGCGCATATCTGCTCCCTGAGGCAAAGCTCAAGATAGCGTAGCGGAATCCGAAAGGGGGTGCAAGCGAAGCGAGTTCAAGGAGCAGGTGCGAGACCTCTTGGGACGACAACCGACGTTACTTGACTTTGCGAGCTGCCCGAATAGCATTAGCAACCCATTGCCGACAAAAGCCAAGGTCAGCACTGAGAAATGCTTGGTGAAGGTCATAGTCAGCCTTTTTTCTCAAATCGTGGGCATTAGAAAGGCAGTGTTGTATGTAAAGTCCCACTGCAGTAGGAAACCGGCTAGCCCACGCATCTTGCAGGTCCTTGTGCCCCTTCTTGATGCCAGTCCATCTGAACGGGTTAGGGTCGAGCATGGTCTTTGCTTCCAAGCATTCACCTGCGATGTGGAAGGCAGCGTAGTATGCTCTGCTCGCGGCACTGCGGCGGAATGCCTCGTTGGGCTGAGTGCAGAGATGGCGGCTTACGCGGAGGATGTCAAACGCCTTCATGTAGCCACTAGACCGCAATTAGGCGGGAGAGATATGGATGCGGAAACGCTGAATGAACTCGAGGCGATCAGTAGTATCGAGGGCGCGCAAGATCTCTGCTTCAGAGCTAGATAGGCGCGCCAGCAAGGTACTGGCGTCTCTATTACTTCCCGAGGTGTAAAGGTGCAAGACGTCCAACTCACACTCTTCTTCCCCTTCCTCAGAAAACACCACCCTTTCCAGGCGCACTTTTTTGACAAGCAGAGGATGCCTTTCCAAGTCTGCCACCAGAGCCTGAATCATCGACAGAGTGGCTTGTCTCACGTTGTGTACCACGCCACTGAGGAACTGAGGCTCTTCTTCGACGGCGATACCGAGCTCTCGAAGCGGTGCGGCAAATGGAGTTAGTTCTTCCTTCCGTCCTACTGTCGCTGCGAACGCGATCGGTCCTAAAGGTGTTCCAGAGTGCCAACTGCTGCCAGGAACAGCGGCCGAGAACTCTATGGCTAGCGGAAGATCACCGAAAGCCTCGTTGGATACCTCAGGACGAGCAATCGCATAATGCCGGGACACCGCGTACGTAGAGGTCACGGACAACCACGATGCTTTCGCACCTTCCACACCTGCGCCAGGAGTCCCGGCGAAGAACAGGACGACCCACTGAGAGGAGGATGCTCTAAACGCAACTTCGTGAGGTATGGGGGTATCTGCGGTACCTATTAAGTACGGAACAAGATCACTAAGAATACGTACGTACTCGCTAGTCTGCGGCCGTTCCTGTATCCCTGGGCCAACTACAATAGTCATGTCCACAGATGCACGAAGACGTTCTTCAAGGTTGAGAAGTCGTCAAGGAAGCCGCTCGCCAGCTCAGTTTCGTTGGGCAATTGTCCGTTGGTCAGGTCGGCGTGAAAGTTTGCATCCGCCAAGATGCGTGTGCTGTCTCGGTCCGTGTTTCTCGGCTCCAGTCGGAACCACAGCACCTTCTGCCCAGCCTGGAAGTATAGCCACGCCGCGCCTCCCAAGAGAGGCAATGTAAGCCGGCCTTCGCGAAAAGCTGGGGCCAAGGCATGGTCTGCGATGAACTTGATGGCCTTCTGACCCTCCGGCGCATCAAACACCAATGTGAAGTTGTTCCCTAGCCCTTTCGGCCTACAATCGTGGTAGCCTCGAAAGAGTGTGTGGGTAAACCTGGCCATGAAGTTAACCGCTTTTTCGGTGACTTCCCCGGTCAAGAGTCGTACTTGTAGTCGATTCTCTGTGACAATCCCCTCCATGCCATGCCTTGGCACCCGCACCATCATGCCTGCGCCGGCCGGCAATGCCTGAATTGGCGCGGTTTCTATGCTGGCCCCCAACTCCGCCTCCAAGTTAGGCTGGCTCCACCCCCCAATCCCTCTCCTGTCTAGAAGCACCACTATGTTGGGCGCCAGCACCTCGGCGTCTTCGAACCTGGGCATCATGCGCTCCATTCGGTAGGCTGCAGACCTTCGTGTTCAGGCCTTAGGCCCCTTATAGTGAGTTTACCAGCCGTCAGGCGCTTGTGCCACCTTCCCCGGGGGGCCGAGGGGGACACAAGGCCAAGGTGGTGGCTTGCCTAGCTTGGACCATTTGCTCGTTCTTTGAGAATGGGAGTGCACTGGTTTCGGTGGTGTCCTCGGTGGAGACACAGTATCATACCTTTCATATCCTGTCATTGTCTTGCGTTGAAAAGGAGTCCGCCATGCCCCACAGCCGAGACCTGTTCCCTGAGGACAGCCGCCACACCTACTACGAGTTCCTGGCCCTCCAGTCGCGCGCCTTCGCCCTGCCGGGCGACCGCCCCCACTACGCCCCCGACCGCCCGGTGGAGATGCGCCACGTGAAGCTGGAGCTCTCCTTCAACCTGGAGCAAAGGCGCCTCTTTGGAGTCGCCACCCTGACCATGTCCCCCGTGGTTGATGGCGTCCGCCGCGTGGAGCTGGACGCCGTGGAGTTGGACGTGAAGTCGGTCACGCTGGAGGGCGGCGGGCCGCTCCCCTACCACGTGACCGACGCCAAGCTGGAGCTGGACCTGGACCTGGGGGAGCCACGGAAAGCCGGCGAGGCCTTCACCGTCGTGGTCCACTACGAGGCCGCGCCCCGTCGGGGCCTCTACATCACCGGCCCGGACAAGGGCTATCCCCACAAGCCTTACCAGATATGGACTCAGGGCGAGGACGAGGACAACCGCTACTGGTTCCCCTGCCTGGACTCGCCCAAGGGGCGCCTCACCAGCGAGATAGTGGCTACGGTGCCGGCCAAGTGGGTGGCCGTCTCTAACGGCGCCCTGGCAGCGGTGGGGGAGGACCGGGCGGCCCGCACGCGCGTCTTCCATTGGCGCCAGGACAAGCCCCACTCCAACTACCTCATCACCCTGGTGGCCGGCGAGTTCGTCCGCACTCAGGAGCGGGTAGATGGCGTGTCCCTGGAGTACTACGTGCCGTCGCAGCGGGCCGCCGACGTGCCTCGCTCGTTTGGCAACACCGGCGCTATGCTGCGGCTGTTCCAGGAGCGGACCGGCGTGCCCTATCCCTGGGACAAGTACGCCCAGTGCTGTGTCCAGGACTTCATTTTCGGCGGCATGGAGAACACCTCGGCCACTACGCTCACTGACATAACGCTGCACGACGAGCGTGCCCACCAGGACTTCGAGAGCGAGCCGCTGGTGGCCCACGAGCTGGCCCACATGTGGTTCGGCGACCTGCTGACCTGCCGCGACTGGGCACACGCCTGGCTCAACGAGGGCTTTGCCACCTTCATGGAGGCGGTCTGGACGGAGCACCACAAGGGGGCCGACGAGTTCAAGTACGAGATGTACGGCAACCTCAGGGGCTACCTGGGCGAGGACCGCGGCCACTACCGCCGGCCCATCGTCCACAACGTCTACCACGCGCCCATTGACCTCTTCGACCGCCACCTGTACGAGAAAGGCTCGTTGGTGCTCCGCATGGTCCGCCACATCCTGGGCGACGACCTGTTCTGGAAGGCCATCCGCCACTACGCCCGCACCTACCAGGGGCGCAACGTCACCACCGCCGACCTCCAGCGGGCCATCGAGGAGGCCACTGGGCGCAACCTGGACTGGTTCTTCGACCAGTGGGTGTACAAGGGCGGCCATCCCGACTTCAAAGTCAGCTACTCATGGGACGAGGAGAAGAAACAGGCCGCTCTGAGCGTGGTCCAGACGCAGAAGCCCGACGAGCTGACCTCCGTCTACCGCATCCCGGTGGACGTGGCCTTCGTGGTGGACGGGCGTCGCGAGACCCGCCGTGTCGAGGTGACGGAGAAGGAGCACACCTTCCTGTTCACCCTGCCGGGCCGCCCGCAGCTCGTCCAGTTCGACCCCGGCGGCGCGGTGACCAAGACCCTGGAGTTCACCAAACCCAAGGACCTGCTGCTCTACCAGCTCCGCCATGATGAGGACTCCATGGGGCGCATCGAGGCGGCCCAGGGGCTGGGCAAGCTAGGCTCCCCTGAGGCGGTGGAAGCCCTCAAGCAGGCGGTGCTCACGGACCCCTTCTGGGGCGTCCAGTCCCAGGCGGCCCAGGCGCTGGGCACGGTCAAGACCGAGGCTGCCAGGCAGGCGCTGCTGGAGTGCACCGGCATCCCGCACCCCAGGGCGCGACGCGCCGTGGCCGCAGCCCTGGGCGAGTTCAAGGACGAGGCGGCCGCCGAAGCCCTGGTCCGCCTCCTGGAGGGCGACACCAGCTACTTCGTAGCGGCGGAAGCGGCCAGCTCGCTGGGCAAGACTCGGTCGAAGAAGGCCCTCGATGCCCTGGTGAAGGCTCTGGAGCGGGAGTCCCACGCCGATGTCATCCGGTCGGGTGCCTTCGCCGGCATGGCGGAGCTGAAGGACGAGCGGGCGGTCCCGGTAGCGATAGAGTGGGCCAGCTACGGGCGGCCGCAGCGCGCCCGGGAGGCGGCCATCAGCGCCCTGGGCAAGCTGGGTGAGCTGCGCGAGCCGCTGCGCGACCAGGCCGTGGACTTCCTGACCGACCTGCTGGAGGACCCCTGGCTCCGGGTGCGGACGCGGGCCGTGGACGCCCTGGTTGACCTCAAGGCCGAGAAGGCCATCCCCGCCCTGGACCGCCGCGCTGCCCGCGACTTGGACGGCCGCGTGGTGCGCATGGCGCGCGAGGCCATCGCACGCATCCGTGAGGGGCGCACGCCGCCGGAGCAGCTCTCGAAGCTCCAGGAGGACTTTACCAAGCTGGAGGAGGAGGACAAGAAGCTCAAGGAGCGCCTGGAGCGGCTGGAGAAGCTGCTGGAGGAGAAGAAGGAGTAGGGTTCTGCCACAGCTTCAGCTCTCACTCTCACTTTTGAAGGGGGTGAGACACCCTCTCACCCGAACAACCTGTGACAGTGAGGCTCGAGAGAAGCTAGCTGGTTCTGCGCCTGCCGCCGTTGACCTGAGCCAGCACCGGCGATAATCTGCTCTCGAAGCGGAATGCGATTAAAGACGCTGGAGGGCCTAATTCTTCATGACATCTGACGAGCTAGCAGAATTAATAAAGGCGCAAGGCTTGTATCCAATCCCCGTTGAAGGCGACGCCAACAAATTTGACGAGCCTGTATTCGCAGGTTCCTTGGATAACTACTTTGCTGCTGTGAAGGTTCTAGGCGCCAAAGCGATTCTTGTCTACACCAACAAGCTTGAGGAAGCTGATTTTGTGTATGAATCTGACATTGATGATGAAGACGGTGTCTGGCCTGATGAAGAAATGTCCGGGCCATTAGAGCCAGTCAGGTCCGTGAAGCAGGAGTGGACACCCACTGCCACAACTCCTGCCGCGGCCATCGACAGCGTAGAAAGGGAAGTTGACCTCGCAGCAATGAATCCGTCACTTGCCAAGTTCAAGCGGCGTATCGGCTCGGAATACGCCTTTCGTCTGACTGCTGTATCTGAACCGTCGAATCTAGATTTGCGCATCCAGGAGGAATGGTGGCACGACTTCAAGGCTGAAAAGGATAAGGCGATTCATAAAGTCCGGGAGGCACGACTAGCCGAACTCGAAAAGACAGCAGAAATTGAGTCAACCAAAGCACGTCAGCTGTTGAGACTAGTTGAGGAGTTGATAAATGATCCTAAATTCGTGGTTATTCCCACTCAAAGAAGTATGAAGCGGTATGCTCTTGAGAAATATCCCGAACTAGCCAGCGTGGCTGACCAGATGCTTACGCGAGAGATCCAGCTTGTTAGTGACAGAATCAAGGCAAAGGGGCTTAATAAGCGCGGGCGTTAAGTCCAAAAGGAGTTTCAACCGGGATCTTCAATTTGTGAACGCAACCTAGGCCTCTGGAGAAAGGCTCGCTGGAGGGAGAGGGTCCAAATGCAACCTAAGCGCAAGTACGACCCCATCGTCACCGAGCTGCTGCGCAATACCGCCGAGTCCGTCGCTGACCAGATGGCGCTGACGGTGGTCCGCACCGCGCGGGCTACCCTGGTCAAGGAGAACATGGACTTCTCCACTGCCCTGTGCGACGCCGACGGCGAGGTGGTGGCCCAGGGCCTCTGTCAGCCGCGCCACATGTGCGCCATCCCCACAGCAGTGGAGGCCTTGCAGGCCCGGTACGCGGGAAAGTACGCCCCCGGCGACATCTACATCCTCAACGACCCCTACGAGGGCGGCACCCACCTGCCCGATGTCTACCTGTTCAAGCCCGTCTTCCTGGAGGACGGGACACATGTGGGCTTCGCGTGCGCCGTGGTTCACCACACCGACATCGGCGGCTCGGTGGCTGGCGGCAACGCCTCAACCTCTACCGAGATCTACCAGGAGGGGCTGCGCATCCCGCCCCTCAAGCTGTACGACCGAGGCCAGCCCAACGAGACCCTGTTCCGCATCCTGGAGAAGAACGTGCGGGTGCCCGACAAGCTGCTGGGCGACCTGGCAGCCCAGGTGAGCGCCTGCCGCACCGGGGAGCAGGGCCTGGTAGCCCTGGCCCGCCAGTACGGGCCGGAGCGGCTGCGGGGCCTGCTGAAGGACCTGCTGGACTACGCCGAGGAGGTGGCCCGCGCCGAGATACGTGCCCTGCCAGAAGGCTCCTGGGAGTTCACCGACTACATTGACGACGACGGCTTCGACCCGGGGCCTATCCCCATCCATGCCAAGGTCACCAAGCAGGGCGACCGCATCACCGTTGACTTCACGGGCACCAGTAAGCAGGTGCGCGGTGCCATCAACTCCACCCGCTCCTACACCCGCTCCATCTGCTACGCCTGCGTGCGCTCCATCCTGTCCTCTGCCATCCCCAACAACGCCGGATTCTTCCGGCCGGTGGAGGTCATCACACCAGAGGGCAGCTTCGTGAACCCGCTGCTGCCAGGGCCGGTGGCCGCCCGTGGCCTGGCGGGGATGCGCATCACCGAGGCGGTCTTCGGCGCCCTGGCCCAGATGGTGCCCGACCGTCTGCCCGCCTGCGAGGCCGGTCTGGACACCGGCGTGACCATCGCCGGCTACCACCCGGACCGCAAGCCCTTCGTGTTCATGGAGTTCCTGTACGTCTCCTGGGGCGGCGGCCCAGACCGCGATGGCAACGACGCGGCCACCTCGCCCCACAGCAACTACTCCAACGTGCCGGTGGAGGTGGCCGAGCACGAGCAGCCGCTGATGATCGAGGCCTACGGCTTCGTGCCGGACAGTGGCGGCGCGGGCAAGTACCGCGGCGGCCTGGCCCTCCAGCGGCGCTACCGCCTGCTGGCCGAGGAGGCCATCTTGCAGCTCCGCACCGACCGTCAGAAAGTGATGCCCTACGGCCTGTGGGGCGGCAAGCCAGGCACGCCATCCCACAACGTCATGAATCCAGAGACCAGTCCAACGGTGCCGCCCTCCAAGGGGCTGCTCCGCATCAAGCGCGGCGACGTGTTCCACCACGTCACCGCGGGCGCCGGCGGCTGGGGCGACCCCCTGGAGCGGGACCCCGAGGCCGTGCTGCGGGACGTGCGCAACGGCGTACTGACCGCCGACTACGCCCGCCGCGAGTACGGCGTGGTGGTGGACCCGGCGACGTTGGAGTTGGACTGGGAGGGGACTCGAAGGGTAAGAGGGGAGATGCGGTCCTTGCGATAGCAATCGTGCCAGACTCGACGGAGGTTGGCCCATGACGCAGGAGCAGGCACCATCCCTGGACTGGCGTGGGGTGTTGAGCAGCGGAGAGGCTGTCCTGCCAGACGCCGTTGTGGACAGGCTGGTGGACTTGGACTTGCGGGTCTCGGGGATGCCATCAGGCAAAGTCCAGGCCTCCCTCAAGCAGTGGCTCAACACTATAGGGTCCATTCTTGTTTCGCAGACGCCCAGGGGGGACCCCGCTGGTGTCCAGGCCGCTGGGGCGAGCAGCCCGGCTGCCCCATCGAGGCAGGCCGCTGCGACAGGCGGTCCGGTGCCTCCGCAAGGAGTGACTATCAGGCTGCCGCTCCTTGCCAGCCTTCAGCAGCATGTGCTTCTTGCCGAGCTTGTCTACCGGTGGTACCCGCTGTTGTTTGGCCTTGCGTGGCTGGTCGCGGGGATAGGCTGGGGCGTCGTAGGTTTTTACCTGGTGCGGGCGTTGCCTGCCATAGGCGAGGCAGGCGGCCCAAAGCCCGTCCTCGGCATCCCTGTGCAGATATGGGCTGGCGTCTTCGTGGCCGGCATCGCCGGGAGCGCCATAACCGTGCTGTGGCGCGTCTACCGCTTGCAGTCTGGCGTCGAGGTCTATTTCAACCCTCCCGAGCCCGGCAAAGAGGTCACGACGATACAAAACGCGGTGGTCAGGCGGATCTTCGCGGAAGGGTTGATTCGGGCGCTGGTGCGGCCGGTCCTTGGGGGGTTCTTTGCCCTTGGCGTCTTCCTCGTCCTCGCCTCAGGCCTGGTCCTGGCACCGCTCGTCCAGCCAGATGCTCCAGGCGGTGCCATTGACTTTACGAGGAGTGAGACCACCCTCGTGTTCCTGAGCATCTCCTTCATCGCGGGATTCAGCGACGAGCTGGCCTTCGGGCTGCTGGGACGGGCGATAGGTGCTGTGGGTTCCTCGGAGGCCAAACGAGACGGCCGACAGGGGTAGTCGTGGCGGCCTGGTGTCCTGTCTGACAAATAAATGCCATTGTTTCCAAGCAACCGTAGGTCGGGTTTCCTAACCCGACCGTGCTGGGGCAGGTTGGTCCCGACGTGTCCCGATGAATCGGGACGTGTCGGGATGCCCTACGCCAGAAACTGGGTGTCCCAGATAAGTGCAGGTATTGGCCAGATATGACACTAGGCCCTCCGCTCTGTTGACATTGTCCGCTCGCCCTTCGACGAGTTCAGGGTGAGCGGACCAAACGGCCATCCGCTCGTGGTGAGCTTGTCGAACCATGAGCGGAAGAAACGGCAGAATGTCAACAGAACCTAGCCCTCGGGCCGATGGCGCTGTTGGGCCCTCTCCTTCAACCTTTGGTCGTTTACTGTCACGGTCGTCTCGAAGACCCGCCAGGCGAGGTCTCGCAGGTGGGGTGAGCAGTCTGCAAAGCCAAACTGCCTCCCCTCGGCTAGCTCCTGCCACTCCGGGGGCATCAGGTGAAGCCTGCTCACCATGCCGCCCCGCTCGTCGCGGGCGGCGTAGTAGACTTTCCCGACCCCGGACGTGATCAGCCTGGTGAGGCACATTGGGCATGGCTCCAGCGACGAGAACAGGGCCAGTCCCGATGGCCATCGGGACGCGCTCCCGGCCTGTTTCTCAACCCTGGTCATGAGGTCCATCTCGGCGTGGAGGTCGCTGCGGAACTGTGGGTAGAATACCCGGTTACGTCCGCGCTCGATGATGCTGCCCGATGGGTCAACCAGCACCGCGCCGACGCCGAAGTTGCCCTCCTTCGCGGACGCGATAGCCTCGCGCAGGGCCTCGATGACATACGTGTCATGTGGGTATTGAGGGTCAGGGGTCAGAAGCTCTACCTGTTGCGCGAGTCCGGCCAGCGTGGCGTCAGCAGGACGTTCCATCGGTGCTCCTGGTGCAGACTGTCAAGCAGACACCTATCGTACCACGCCGGCATTCCAGGTAGGCACCTGTTGGAGGGCGTGATAGCATGGCAACCGGCCTGACCACCGCCGGCGGCTGGGGCAACCCCCTGGAGCGGGACCCCGAGGCCGTGCTGCGGGACGTGCGCAACGGCGTGCTGACCGCCGACTACGCCCGCCGCGAGTACGGCGCGGTCATAGACCCGGCGTCGCTGGAGATGGACGTGAAGGGGACGCGGAGGGTGAGGGGGGAGATGAAGGGCACCAGAAGGTAGTTGCATTGCCATGATCGGGGTTATCGGACATGGTCGCTGCACTCACCTAGTTCAGTAGTTTGAAGGCAAAGCGTGATAAAGCAGCATGCGGGCGGATAGAGCGATTGGCCCCGGGTAACGTCACTGCTTTCCAAACCATGGCGGCGCCAAACAGGATGCTGGTACCAAGATTATTATTCGAACAACGCGCTTTCGCCTTGGAGTTGCTAGAAGCGAGCCCCGGATTTGCGACGTGGTGATCGGAACTTTCCTTCTGACTTCTCCGGCATGGTGGACGGGTGGTTGAGAGTCCCGTCTGCGGCCGCAGCAAACCATCTGAGCCAGCGTTCAATGAAAGGCTCTTCGTCGCCTTGATCGAATGGAACCGGCTTCCATGCAATCTGGCGAACGCCCATGACCGGTGTGAAGGCACCGGCAGCATCCGTATCCGTTGGGGACAGCGCGAACGGATTAAGCGTAGGCCGCTGGGGGATCCCCGGTCGAACCATGAAAGCCAACTCATACCAGCGGTACGCCCCTTCCTCGTGGGCATCGCAAAACCATAACGAATGCGCACGCCCCTCATACCCGTATCGGTCTCTTGATTTACGAGCTGCGATGGCGGCGTAGGCAATAACGTCAAACGGCGGCTCGTAGCCGGGTGTGGCGAGGCAATCTGCCGGTGCGGTCTGCACGGGGTCTACGATCAAAGTGCCGTCTCCAAGGTGGAAGACCAACGCACGATTCGTAGAGACATTCACAGATGGAGCCGCTTCCAGAACGCGCTCTCGGAGCATCGCCAGAATCCGGTTGAACGATTGCTGAGAATCCACGAAAAGGTCCTGCCTGACTGCTGCCCTGGACTGCTGTGCCGACATCTTTGCAGCCTGCTCAGCCTGCCGTTGGACAACGGACTTGTTCACCTCCTGGAGCCTAGCCGCAGCCGGAGATTGCGCCCTTTGGCTGGCCCGAAGACGAGCGAGGATGTTGGCTGGTGTAGGCCGTGCCGGCGAAGCCTTGAAAAGGCATTCATTGACTAAGCTGGCAAGGGATGGTGGACAACCACCAATGGCGGGACATGGTTGCTTAAGATGCTGTTCCCGAAAGTCTGGCCCTGGGAAAGGAAGTCTGCCTTGGAGAAGCTCAAATGCTATCACACCCAAGGCGTAAACGTCTGTGGCAGCCGTTGCTCGCTCTCCGCGCCATTGCTCAGGAGCAGCGTAGGGTGGCGTCATCGCGTACTTGTGGGTATCTGGGGCTGTGGTCGCCTCGGCGTAACGGGCTATCCCGAAGTCTGCGAGACACCAATGATCACCGAGGAGAAGGATATTCGCTGGCTTGAGGTCGCGATGGACTACTCCTGCTTTCAGTGACGCGAGAGCTTCCACTACGTCGTTCAACACTGTCACTGTTTCTTCAACCGAGAGCTTCCCACCAGCTTCTTCTACATGCTGGCGCAGCGATTTCTTGGCGCGAGGCATCACAAGGACGTAGTAGTCTCCCCACTCGCCGGAATCAACAATTGGCACGATATTAGGTAGCCCAGACAGTTCTTCGAACAGGAGCTCCCTCGACGCGCCTGGTGCCTTAGGAACGAGTTTCACCACGGCTGCCTTTCCGTCATCTGCCTTAGCCTCGAACACTTTCCCAAAGCCACCCACAGCGAGAGGGCTACCAAGTTCCCAAGTCCGTCTAAGAGCGATTACTGACATTCTCGGCGTACTCCGTTGTTCGCGGTATTGACGTTCCGCGAGCCTGACCAGTGCAGCCCCACTAGTCACCGGGAGCTTGGGCATCGGCTAGCCTCACCTCGGAGAGGGTGAGGACGGTGATGGGCTCGCGGGTCGCGCCATAGTGGGCAGACACGGCCTCCTTGATGTTCTCGTGAAGCTCATCCAGCGTTTGGCCCTGGGTGAATATGTCCTCTCCTATTCCCCGTGCACACCAGGACTCGCCATCAAAGTAGACTTCCATTTTGACCAACATAGCGTCTCCCCAACAGCCCACCAAGATAGAGTTCGCTGCCACATCACGTTGATGCTACCATAGTTTCCAGTCTTTGCGGCAGAGGAGGCTCTCGTCATCCCAGAGTCTTTCGGTTGTCCGGTGTTGGATATGTCGTGTCATGCTGAGGAAGTCCCGACAAGTCGGGACGACCGAAGCATCTGCACCAGTTGCCCTTCCAAAGGCGGGACTGGTGTGAGTTCCAGGGCGAGATGCTTCACTGCGTTCAGCATGACAACCGAAACACCCTGCTCGCCATCCGCACCGCCATGCTGCCGGGGAACAGCACCGGGAGGACGTGATCGCTAACAAGGTCCACCTCCCACGCCGTCTCTTCCACCTGGCGGCGGGCTCTACCATGCCAGTTGTGGGCCTGCTGCTCCCCTGGGGCTGGACGGTGGGCCTGCTAGCTGGACTGTGCGGTCTGGCCCTGCTGCTGGAGGGGCTGCGGCTCAGCCTCCCTGCGGTGAACCGCTGGGCCTTCCGCTGGCTTGGGGTGCTGTTCAAGGAGAAGGAGCACCGCCAGCCCACCGCGGCCACCTACCTGGCCCTGGCGGCCCTGGCCTGCTTCCTTATCTTCCCGCGTGAGGTCGCTGCCCTGGGGCTGCTGCTGGCCTCGGTGGGCGACCCCATAGCGGCGCTGGCCGGTGGGAGGGCGCCTGGCCCGCGGCTGCGGGGCAAGTCACCGGTGGGGACGGCCGCCTTTTTCGCCGTGGGCGTGGCGCTGGCCGCCCTCTTGGCCGCGGCCACGCCGCTGGAGTTCGACCTCCCGGCGGTGATTGCGGCAGGGGTCGCGGCGCTGGCCGAGCTGTCACCGGACCCGCTGGATGACAACGTGAAGGTGCCGCTGCTCAGCAGCGCTTCGCTGGTCCTTATGGGGCGATGGCTGGGGTAGTGGCTGGTGTCGTTGCGGCACCGTGCCCCTGGTGCACCCGCGCTGGAGCGGCACGACCGCCGGTCGCGCTGTGCGAAGACCGGTGCGCAGTGCCGCGGTCCCGCCGTAGTCCGTCACGCCGGCCCGTCCACCCACCCACTGCCTGTGCTAGCATTGATGGGGCCATTGTGTCGCGGGGGGACCCCTGGTGTCGTTGGTGAACGGGCTTGTACCCAGGCGCGTCAGCACGCTCTTCTCCGGCTGGTGGGTGGTCCTATCTGGCGCTGTGCTGCTGCTCCTCAACGGGTGGCTGCTGAACCAGGCCTTTGGCGCCTATTTCGTCCACTGGCGCGAGGAGTTCGGGTGGAGCCGGAAGCTCCTGTCAGGCTCCTACTCGATGACGCAGGTGGAAAACGGCCTGCTTGGCCCGCTCCAGGGCTGGCTCATCGACCGGTTTGGCTCGCGGGCAGTCATCCGCGCAGGGCTGGTCCTCTTCGCCCTTGGGCTCATGCTGCTCAGCTTCGCCCAAAACGTTCTTCAGTTCTACGGCGCTTTCTTTGTCATCGCCGTTGGCTCCACGCTGGCGGGCTGGATCACCATCAACGTGGCAGTGGCCAACTGGTTCTACCGCCGCCGAGGCGCCGCTATGGGGCTGGTCTCTGCTGGGCAGGCGATAGGTGGGCTGCTGATCCCGGTCCTGGCCCTGTCCCTGACCGCCTTCGGGTGGAGGGTGACCGCCTTCGGCTCTGGGGTGCTGGTCCTGCTGGTGGGGCTGCCTGTCACCCAGTGGATGCGGGACCGCCCTGAGGACCTCGGGCTGGTCCCTGACGGAACGTCGCCAGCGGCGCCCAGGGTGGGCGTCGCCGGTCGCGCTGCGCCCGCGGGGAGCGTCAGCAGCTCCGACTTTACTCTGCGTGAGGCCCTGCGCGCATCGTCGTTCTGGCTCATCAGCCTGGGGCACGCCTTCGCTGTGCTGGTGGTGTCAGCAGTCAACGTTTTTCTCATCCCACACCTGGTGGAGCGGCTAGGGATGTCCGTAGAGCTGGCCAGCACTATGCTGGCCATCATGACCGTGCTCACGTTGGTGGGACAGGTAGCCGGAGGGCTGGTGGCCGACCGGATGGACAAACGGGTGCTGGCAGCAATATCAATGGGTGGCCACGCCCTGGGTATGCTTGCCCTGGCCTTTGCCACCTCGCTGGCCTGGGTGCTGGCCTTTGCCGTGCTGCACGGCCTGGCCTGGGGTGTGCGCGGCCCCCTCATGAGCGCCATCCGCGCCGACTACTTTGGCAGGCGGCACCTGGGCCTCATCATGGGGTTCTCATCAATGGTGGTGGTGTTGGGGACCGTCACTGGGCCGCTGCTGGCAGGGGCACTGGCCGACCGCACGGGGAACTACCAGCTCGGTTTTGCCATCCTGGCTGTCCTGGCAGGGGCAGGCACCCTCTTTTTCGTCCTGGCGCGCAGGCCGTCGCCACCGCGTCGTGGCGAGGTCCAGCCCACCCCTACGGCGGCAGGCCCCAGGCCCTGAGTTTGCGGCGAACCAACCCGCACGGGGCGCCTCTAGGGGCTACTCGGCCGTGTTGGCCAACCTGCTGTTTCCCCCGCTCATGGATTCGATCCCGACAGGTCGGGACTCACCATGAGCGGGGAGTCCCAGGTCCGCTCACCCTGAGCTTGTCGAAGGGCGAGCGGATGATTTCAACAGTGCCAGGCTACTCGAAAGCCGAGCTTCCACACAGCCCCAGGACCGGCTAGACCGCTACGCCCACCCTGGGACGGCGCAGCAGGCTCCCCGCGTTGGACACTGGCGTATCTACTCCCAGGCGGCGCAGGCAGGCCCACAGGGAGGTGCTGTTGGAGGTGACCACTGGCTTGCCCAGGGCCTGCTCAAGCCGGTCAATGACTTCCAACGTGGGGAAGTTGGTGCAGGAGATGAACAGCCCGTCGGCCTCCGGGCGGTCGGCGCTCCGACCCAGGTTGTAGACCGTCTCCGGGTCAGTGGACGGGATCTTGTAGCTCTCGGCGTAGCCCAGGCTCTCCAGGCTAAGGACCGTGAAGCCGTGGCCTTCCAGGAACGTCCGCTCCCGCTCGTTAATCTCGTCAATGTAGGGGGTAGCCACGGCAAGGCGACGCATCCCCATGGCCCGCAGCGCCTCCACCACCGCTGTGGCTGTGGTCACCGCTGGGACGCCCGTGGTCTTCTGGATGCGCTCCTCCAGCCCTCGCTCCCACCCCACACCGCCCATCAGGCTGCCGCTGGTGCAGCCGTAGATGATGAGGGCGGGCCGCGCCATGGCCAGGAGGCGGACCGACTCTTCCAGGTGCTGCGCCATCTCCCCCAGGTCGTTCAGGGTGGTCACCGCCCGGGAGCGGTAGAGCCGGTGAGCGTGGACGCAGACACCCTGGGGCTTCCAGGCGTTGAAGTCGTCCTCCATGACGGTGTTCACCGGCGGAATGAGCAGACCGAGGCGCAGCGTTTCCTGCATGGCACGACACCCCCTACTTTCTGACTCCGAGCTCCTGCTCCAGCTCGCCCAGTGAGCGGTCCATTACGTGGCAAATCTCGTCTATCTCCGAGCGGTTGATGCACAGCGGCGGCGAGAGGCTGATGGAGTCCCCCGGCGGGCGGAGCATCAGGCCTCGGTCAATGAACTTCTGGGTCAGCCGCTTGCCCAGGGCCGCCTCGGCGGGCCAGTGCTCCCTGGTCCCCCGGTCCTTCACCAGCTCCAGGCAGGCTAGCAGCCCCCTACCACGGGCGTCGCCCACGATGGGGTGACGCTCCTTGATGTCCTGAAGCTGCTCCAGCAGGTACTCCCCCATCGTGGCGGAGTTCTGCACCAGCTTCTCTTGTTCCAGAATCTCGATGTTCTTGAGGGCTGCGGCGGCCGACACCGGGTGTCCGCCGAAGGTGATGAGATGGCGGAACATGACCTTCTCGTTGCCCACGAAGGAGTCTGCCACCCTCTTGCTGACGATGGCGGCGCCGATGGGTAGGTAGCCGCTGGTCAGGCCTTTCGCCACGGTCATGATGTCCGGCTCTACCCCCCAGTGCTCGATGCCGAACATCTTCCCGGTGCGTCCGAAGCCGCAGATGACCTCGTCGTCAATGAGCAGGGCGCCGTACTTGGTGCAGATTTCGCGGAGCATGGGCCAGTACTCGTCGCCGGGGACGGCCGGCCCCGCGGGCACGGCGATAGGCTCGGCAATGACAGCGCAGACCGTCTCAGGCCCGTGGAACAGGATAAGCTCCTCCACCGCCCTGGCGCACTTTACGGCGCACTCGGATGGTGTGCGCCCGCCCAACTCACAGCGGTAGGGCAACGGCTGAGGCGCGTAGACCATGCCGGGATAGGCCGGCTCGAAGTCCTGTCGGGCGTACACGGGGTTGCCGCCCAGCCACGTGGCCACGCCGGTGGCCCCGTGGTAGGAGAACTTGCGGCTGATGATCTTGTACCGCCCCCCCTCGCCGTTCCGACGGTGGTAGGCCCGGGCCAGCTTCACCGCCGTCTCCACCGCCTCGGAGCCGCCACTGACGAAGAAGGTGCGGGACAGGGAGCCTGGGGTAATCTGGGCCAGCTTCTCGGACAGTTGGATGGTGGGCACCGTGGTGGTGCCCATAGGGGTATAGGTCAGCTTGAGCATCTGCTGGTAGGCGGCGTCGGCCACCTCGCGGCGGCCGTGGCCGATGTTCTTCAGCCACAGGCCGGCCAGGCAGTCAATGTACTCCTTGCCGTTGATGTCCGTGACCATGACGCCATGGCCCTCGACGATGATGCGCGGCTCGCCCTTCTCCGCCATCTCCGAAGGCTCGCGCATGGGGACGAAGAGGTGGTCCAGGGCAGCCTGGCGGAGCTGCTGGGCATCCATGGCTGGCTCATGCTGAGTTGGAATCCTCTGGGCCATGGTCCCCTCCTTCTTACGGGCGTCGCCGGGCCCGCCTTGGTCAGGCCGGCCGCGCTTTCCAGAGCGTGACATAAGCGTGTGTCCCCGCCGCCCGGCAGGACAGCGCCCGCCTGAACGGCGGCTAGTACTTAGTTCCGTAAATCCGCGTACACACGGCCCTACCCGGCCCCGCTCACCCTGAGCTTGTCGAAGGGTGAACCGCTCATGGTTCGACAGGCTCACCACGAGCGGCTGTTCATACCGCTCTTTTCGCAAGGAAGTACTAGCCCTCTTTGTCCAAAAGGACGGCCACGCCAGGAAGCTCCCGCCCGTCGAGGAACTCGAGCGAGGCGCCGCCTCCCGTGGACACATGGCT
>JACQUK010000005.1 GCA_016210325.1 Chloroflexota bacterium | reverse complement strand
TCTCCGGCCTCATCCTCCGCAAGGTCAAGGCTGACGCCGAGGCCCACCTGGGCGAAAGGATAGAGAGGGCCGTCGTCACCGTTCCGGCCTACTTCAACGACCGCCAGCGACAGGCGACGAAGCAGGCAGCGGCCCAGGCTGGCATTGAGCTCCTTAGGGTCCTCAACGAGCCCACCGCAGCAGCCTTGGCCTATGGCCTTCAGCGGGAGGACGCCCACACGGTGCTGGTCTGGGACCTGGGTGGCGGTACCTTCGACGTCTCAATCCTGGAGCTTGGGGATGGCATCTTTGAGGTCAGGGCCGTCAGCGGCGACACCTGGTTGGGCGGCGACGACTTCGACGCGCGCGTGATGGCCTATCTGGCTGCCGAGTACGAGAAGGTCTGCGGGGTGGCCTACCCCGCTGATGCGGTGGCCAGGTACGAGTTGAAGCGGCTGGCAGAGCACGCTAAGATTGAGCTTTCCTCCGTGCCAGTGGCCAGAGTCCACCTGCCGGGGCCGGACCCTCACGGGTCGCCGTCCGTAGCGGTGGTGCTGCACCGTGAGCGCCTTGAGGCCATCACCCACGACCTGGTGCAGCGGATGGTGCCCCCCACCCGGCAGGCCCTCCAGGACGCTGGGCTAACACCGAAGGACCTCGACAGGGTCATCCTGGTGGGTGGCGCTACCAGGATGCCCGCCGTGCGCCGCCTGGCCCGGTCCCTGCTGGGCCAGGAGCCTTACCGTTCCCTGGACCCGGACGAGGTGGTCGCCCTGGGCGCGGCGGTGCAGGCCGGCATGTTGCTGGGCCTGGCCGAGAAAGTCGTCCTGCTGGACGTCCTGCCCCTCTCCCTGGGCGTTGAGACCCAGGGGGGGCTAACGGGCAAAGTCATCTCCAGGAACACCCCCCTGCCGGCGGCCGCGTCCCGCATTTTCACCACAGCCAGGGACTATCAGACGACAATGGACATCCACGTGGTGCAGGGTGAACGGGAGATGGCTGCGGACAACATCTCCCTGGGGCAGTTCAAGCTGGAGGGTGTCCCTCCTGCCGCCAAGGGGATTGCCAAGGTGGAGGTGACCTTTGAAGCCGACGTGGATGGCATAGTCCGGGCCTTGGCCCAGGACCTCCTGACCGAGAACGAGGTGAGTGTGCAGGTCAC
The DNA here is from genome assembly GCA_016210325.1 of Chloroflexota bacterium. Classification (GTDB taxonomy): domain Bacteria; phylum Chloroflexota; class Dehalococcoidia; order Lucifugimonadales; family HRBIN23; genus JACQUK01. The sequence continues at coordinate 15,965 of JACQUK010000005.1, read as the reverse complement.
CTCGGCCAAGTTCCTGGACCGGGAGGAGGTGGACCGCCTGGCCCAGGAGGCACAGGCCAGGGCGCAGGAGGACCGGTCCAAGCGGGAACGGGTCCAGGCGCAGATCGAGGCTGAGAACCTTATTGCCGCTGCCAGGGCAGCCCTCAGCCGACTCAGCGGGCAGGGGGCAGCGGTCCGGGCCGGCTCGCTGGAACAGGCCGTGGTGAAGGCCCAGGCTGCCTTGGCCGATGCCACAGTCGAAGACATCCGCCGCTGTTCGCAGGAGCTGCGCGGACTCTTGGCCGCCGCCGCTAGCGAGGGGCGGCGCGCCGGGACCCCAGAACGAGGGGCGTAGCCCTTCCTCTTCGGCTTCGGCGCTCCCGGGTGCCACCAATCGTAGCCGGCTATGCCTGCTGCCGCGGCGTACCGGCTGCTATTCAAGTGTGTCGCCTTCTCCTGCTGGGTCAAGCATGTATTGACAGGTGATGTAATACATGTTAAATTCGATCCAGCATAGAGGCGACGATGGAAGGAAGCCGGATCAAGGAACTCAGGCTGCGGCTGGGGCTCTCCCAGGAGCGGTTCGCCAGGCTGCTGGGCGTCTCCTTGCAGAGCGTGCACCGCTGGGAGAGCGGCCAGGGCAAGCCGTTGCCCATCATCCGGCTGAAGCTGGAGGAGCTCCAGCGGGCTGGACTGCAAGGAGGCATCGGCGTGACAATAGAAGAGAAGAGGCGCCGCGCGGTCCCTGAAGTCGGGGTTGGGGTGGGCCTTGGCTCGCTGTTCAAGGGCATTGGCAACCTCATTGACCTGGTTACCACCATGGTGGAGGAGGGCCGCACCGAGGAGACCCACACTGGCACCTTGGAGGGTGCAGAAGGCCGGGTCAAGGGTGTGTACGGGTTCACTGTCAAGCTGGGCTTGGGTGGAGAGCCGGTAGTCCAGCGGTTCGGCAACATCCGCGAGACTGAGGCAGGGCCAGTGGTCACCGAGGTCCGGGAGCCCCTGGTGGATGTGCTGGACGAGGGCGACCACGTGGTGGTGATCGTGGAGCTCCCCGGCGTGGACGCCAAGGACATCCGCCTGGGAGTGAAGGGCGGTGTCTTGCAGATTGATGCTGCTACCGGAGACAGGAAGTACAACAGGGAGACTGCGCTGCCATCGCCAGTGGACCCAGCCAGCCTCGTGTCGTCCTACCGGAACGGGGTCCTGGAGGTCAAGCTGACGAAACAGGGGCGGCGCGCCTCCTGATGTCGAAGGAGGCCCCCGATGGCGGAGAACAGCGGTTGTCCCCTTTCCCTCACCGTTGCCGAGGCCCTGCCCAGGGACGCGGGCAGGGGCATTGCCCGGATGGACCCCAAGGACATGGCAAGCCTGGGGGTGCAGGTGGGCGACATTGTCCAGGTGGTGGGCAAGCGGGCCACTGCTGCCAAGGTCATGCCCACCTACCCAAAGGACCGGGACAAGGGCCTGGTCCAGGTATGTGGCATAACCCGGCAGAACGCGCAGGTCGGCTTGGGGGAGGCCGCCCAGGTCCAGGCCTCCACCTTTCAGGAGGCAAGCTCCATTGTCCTGGTGCCTTCTACTCCGTCCAGGGCCTTTGCGCCCGGCAGGGACCCACGCTATCTCGGGCGCCTGCTTGAGCGGCTGCCTCTGACCCAGGGGGACAGGATCAGGGCCACCTTCCCTGGCGGCCGCTACCTGGAGTTTGTGGCCCTGGAGGTCAGCCCGTCGGGGGTCGTGGTAGTGGGCTCTCGCACCGCCATCCGAATCAAGGGCGATGGGGGCCCGGCCAGAGAAAAGAGTGGCGTGACCTACGAGGACGTCGGTGGCCTGCGCAGGGAGCTCCAGAAAATACGGGAGATTGTGGAGCTCCCCCTCAAGCACCCGGAGCTCTTCGAGCGGCTGGGCATTGACCCACCGAAAGGGGTTCTGCTGCACGGGCCACCCGGCTGTGGCAAGACCCTGATTGCCCGGGCTGTGGCCAACGAGACCGACGCCGCCTTTTTCCACATCAGTGGGCCGGAGGTCATCCACAAGTTCTATGGGGAGAGCGAGGCCCATCTGCGGGCCATCTTCGAGAAGGCCGCACAGCAGGCACCGGCCATCATCTTCATTGACGAGATCGACGCTGTCGCTGCCAAGCGAGAAGATGTCCGAGGCGACCAGCAGGTGGAGAGGCGCGTGGTGGCGCAGCTCCTGGCCCTCATGGACGGCCTCAAGGGGCGGGGCCAGGTGATTGTTATCGGTGCCACCAACCTGCCCCAGGTGCTGGACCCGGCGCTGCGCAGGCCCGGGCGGTTCGACCGGGAGATCATCATCAGTGTCCCCGACCGGAGCGGCCGCTTGGAGGTCCTCCAGGTCCACACCAGGGGCATGCCGTTGGCCGAGGACGTAAGCGTAGAGACGCTGGCGGAGATGACCCACGGGTTCGTGGGGGCAGACCTGGCGGCCCTCTGCCGTGAGGCTGCTATGACGACCCTGCGGAAGGTGATGCCTCGCCTTCAGGCGCAGGAGGGTGGGGTGTCGCCCGACCTTCTGACGGACATCCAGGTAACCATGGCCGATTTCCTGGAAGCCTTCAAGGAGGTGGAGCCCTCGGCCATCCGGGAGGTGTTCACCGAGGTGCCAGACGTGGCGTGGGAGGACGTGGGTGGACTGGGGGAGGCCAAGCAGGTGTTGATGGAGACCATCGTTTGGCCGGTGAAGCACCCGGAGGCGTTCCGGCAGCTTGGGACGGCGCCGCCTAAAGGTATCCTGCTCTCAGGGCCGCCGGGCACTGGCAAGACCCTCTTGGCCAAGGCCGTGGCCACCCAGAGCGGGGTGAACTTCATCTCGGTGAAAGGCCCAGCCCTGCTCTCCAAGAGGGTGGGCGAGTCGGAAAAGGGGGTCCGGGAGGTGTTCAAGAAGGCGAAGCAGGCCAGTCCCTGCATCATCTTCTTCGACGAGATAGATGCCCTGGCGCCAGGCCGAGGATCGGGAGGCGACTCTGGTGTCACCGAGCGTGTCCTTAGCCAGCTCCTGACGGAGATGGACGGCGTTGAGGAGCTGAAGGGCGTCACGGTGCTGGCGGCCACCAACCGCCCGGACCTGCTGGACCCTGCCCTGTTGCGGGCTGGTAGGTTTGACGCGCACGTTCGACTCCCCTTGCCTGACCAAAAGGCACGGCGGGAGATCCTCGCTATCCACACCCGCGGCAAGCCCCTGGCGGACGACGTGGACCTGGACCGCCTGGCAGGGGCCACGGAGGGACTGGCCGGAGCGGACATCGCCGGCATCTGCCGCCGGGCCTCCATGCTGGCCCTCCGGGAGCTGCTTGACCGCGATGGTCAGGCGGCAACCCCCGCCGAGATCGGCACCTTGAAGGTCCTGGTCCGCCACTTCGACCAGGCCCTGGCGGAGGCCCGCGGGCAGCCAGGATGAGGAAGCTCTATTGCATCCCCATCATCCACGACGAGGCTGACCTGGGTGACGCGGGGGCAACCCTGGGCCAGCGCAGCGCTGCGCTGGCGGGGGAGGCGCAGTGGAGGCTCCACCAGGAGGTCCTGGCAGGCTTCTGGGAGGCCATCAGGGCGTTTCTGCTTTCCCTGGACGCACGCCGGCTGAAGGTATACCAGGATGGGCAGGCCGCGGGCGGCGAGCTGGGAAGGCGAGTGGTGGAGGAGGCTGCGCGCAGGGGCAGCAGGAACTACCGGTTGGTGCTGGAGCTGTTGCAGCGTGGCGCCGAACTCCGAAGGACTGAGGAGGCCGCCCTGCTTCTGGAGACGCACGAAAGCGTCCGCCGGTCGTTGCAGCGGAGGGAGGGAACAGATGTCGGCCGCGAACGCTTGCGGCAGGCCCGCCTCACAGAGGCGCGGGACCGCTCCATCGCGGCGGCCATCAACTCGACCCTCAAGGACGGCGAGGTGGGAGTCCTCTTCATTGGGGCCGACCACAACGTGCCCGCCCACCTGCCGGCGGACATCATGGTGGTGGCTCTGAAGGACCGCCACAGGGTGCTAGCGTACTTCGCTGGCCTGCTCCAAGGCTCAGACGACGAAAAGCTGAAGGAGATGGCAAGATACCTGACGTCAGCGGTCCAACTGCCCGGATGAGGGCTGGCGTTGGCCTCCGCCTACTGAGCCAGAGGTCCTTCGTCCTTCCTGAGAAGGACAAAGGACAATGACCAGACCCTCCCCCCGCTGTGCCAGGGGCTTTTGGTTGTCGGACTGCCCTCTCCTCCGCTGTGGTTCGATCCCGACAAGTCCCGCTCACGGGACAAGTCGGGACTCACCACGACCCTTCGACTAGCTCAGGGTGAGCGGGTTTCTTCGTCCGCTCGTCCTGAGCCCGCCGAAGGGGCGAGCGGGTGCAAAGGCCGTCCCCGAGACCACGAGAAACTAACCAGACTCTCCTCCCGCTGTGCTAAGCCACTGGCCTTCAGGCGACAGATGGGGTACCATCTCTACCGCTGTGACACACGCCACATACGCCACCCACCACCAGGGCGGGCACGGGCCTGCCGGGCCCAGGCGGCCGGTCCGCATCCTGCACACCTCGGATGTCCACCTGTACGGGGCGGACTCGTGTAGTGCCTTTGCGAGGGTTGTCGAGGCGGCCAACCGTCTGGGGGCCGACCTGCTCCTGGTGGCGGGCGACCTCTTCGACAGCAACCGGGTAGACCGTGAGGTCGTCCGGTGCGCTGTGGCTGCGCTGGGGCGCCTTGCGGGCAGTGCCGTGCTCCTCCCTGGGAACCATGACCAGCTTGACCCTAGCTCGGTGTACCACCGCATGGGCCTGGACGGGTTGCGCTCCAGGGTCCACCTCATCACCGCCCACGAGGGGGAAACCGTGGAGTTCCCTGAGTTGGGCCTGGCTGTGTGGGGCAGGGCCATGCAGGAGCACCTACCCAGCTTCCGGCCCTTGGGCGGGGTGCCTGCGCGTAACGGCGCGCCCTGGTATGTGGGCGTGGCCCATGGCCTGTGCATGGATGCCCAGGACACCTATCCTCGTTCCTCCCCCATCTTCAGCGAGGAGATCGTCTCCTCCGGCTTCGACTACCTGGCCCTGGGCCACGTGCACCAGTTCACTGAGGTCTCGCGGGGGAACGTGCGCGCCGCCTACTCCGGCGCGCCTGCACCGGTCTACGCGGGCGAGCGGGCTGGCGAAGTGGCCCTGGTGCACCTGGACCCGGTCCAGGGGGTGAAGGTGGAGCGGGTGGTGCTTCCCCGGGCCCCGCTGCCCAGGCTAAGCCTGTAGGAAGCGTCCTCAAGACCGGACCGCCGCGCCAACGGCGACGCCCGCTTTAAGCGCTCCCCAGGGGACGGCCAGTGGCAGCGCGAGGCCTGGGCCTGACACGCAGCGGCAGAATGACTATGGCCGAAGCCATGAAGCAGACCGCCACCCAGTAAAACGCCGCCTGGACGCCGCTGGACGCCACCAGCGCCCCGGCCACCAGGGGCGCCGCGGATGAGAACAGCGTGTTAGAGGCAAAAAGGACCCCCACCGTGGTGGCCTGGACCTCAGCACCGGTCAGGTCCATCCCCAGGGCCAGTAGGATGGCCGACATGGCGTATACGAAGAGCCCCATAGTCGCCACCACCAGCAGTAGTTGCCAGCCAGGCTGGGCCCAGAACAGCAGCGGGCTCAGCAGCGACACGGCTACCAGGCCGGGCACCACCACCCTCTTGCGGCCGAAGCGGTCCGACAAGACGCCCAGGAGGGGCTGGGAGGCCAGGCCCAGGGCCGTCAGCAGCGCCACGTAGCCCCCTACCACTGCTGGGTTGAAGTCCAGGTCCTGCCGAAGGTAGATGGGGAAGAAGGTGATCAGCGTGGCGTAGCCGGCGCTGCGCAGGCCCGAAGCCAGCACCACCAGCAGGAAGGGCAAGTTGCGGGCCGCCTTCTTGAGGGCGCTGCCGTAAGCAGGCAGGCTTGCCTTCTGGGCCACGGCCCCCTTCATGGCGCCACGAAGTAGGAACCAGACCGCCACCGCCAGCACGAAGGCCGGAATGGCACTCACCTGCATCGCTCCCCGCCACGTCAGGGCCAGCAGCATGGCCCCGATAGCCAGCGGACCGATGGTGTCCCCCACGCTGCCCCCCACACCATGAAGGGCCACCACGAAGCCCCTGCGGTCAGGGAAGCGCCGTGAAAGCAGGGACAGGGAGGGGGGATGCCAGCTTGAGGTGCCCACTCCCATCAGGGCCACCGCCGCCGCCATGAGGGCGTAGGAGGGGGCCAGCGGCACCAGCAGAAAGGCCACGCCGAAAAAGGCCACGCTGAGCATCAGCAGGAGGGAGCGGCGATGGGGCCACGTATCGCTCACGAGCCCAACGGGGAAGTTCACCGCTCCCCCCAGCAGGGTGCGGGCGCTCATGAGTCCACCGGCGGCCACCGAGCTTAGCCCCAGGTCACGGACGATCTCGGCCAACAGCACCGGGAAGGCCTGCTGGTAGAGGTGGGTGATGCCATGGCCCCCGGCCAGGGTGGCCAGCAGGCCCCAATGGCGCTTCTGGGGCGCGGTGACGCTGCCCTCCGCGGGCTTCGGGGCGGAAGTCGGGGTGGTCTTTTCCAACTAGCACCCTGCGCGTAAGAAGTTTGCTCGTGGTGGCCTTCAGCATGGTATGGGTGGACTGGGGGTGTGTCAACAGCCAGCGACATGCAGCGTCAATGATCCCACATTAGGCTTTGTGGTAGTAGAATATTCGGCGAGCTGGGAGGCCTTGTGAGCGAACTCCTCACGCTGGCAACGGTCGGGGCGGTCGCCCTGGCAGCTTCCACCCTGGCCGCCGTAGCGGGATTCGGCGGAGCGGCCGTCATGCTACCCGTCCTGGTGTGGGCCTTTGGGGTGCGGGACGCCATCCCAATCCTCACCGTGGCACAGCTCATGGGCAACCTCTCCAGGGTCTGGTTCAATCGCGGCCAGTTGTCGTTGCGCGTGGTGAGGTGGTTCGCCTTCGGCGCTGTGCCTGCTGCCGTGCTCGGGGGCGTTGTCTTTGCGAAAGCGCCAGCCGGCGCACTGGTACGACTCCTGGGTGTCTTCCTGCTGCTGGTAGTGGTCTACCGCCACACGCGGTGGGGAAGGGACATGCACATCGGCCTGCGCGGCTTTCTTCCGCTGGGAGGCGTTTCCGGTTTTCTGTCCGCCCTCCTGGGCAGTGTAGGCCCTTTCATGGCGCCTTTTTTCCTTGCCTATGGCCTGGTCAAGGGATGGTACATTGGCACCGAGGCACTGGCCACGGTAGTCATGCACATAACAAAGCTAGGAGTCTACGGGGGGTACTCCTTGCTGAGCACTCGGTCTGTACTGGTGGGGCTTGCCATTGGCGGGGTGATGTTCCTGGGCTCCTACGTGGGTAAGAAGGTCCTGGACCGGCTTCCGGAGCGTATCTTCCCCTACCTCATCGAGGCTGTGCTCGTGAGTGCCGGGCTTCTTTTTCTTGTCCGAGGCTGACGCATCTCGGCACCAACCGCTGGACTGCCACGTGGCAACGGGCGGGACTCCTGGGTGTCTTCGGAAGTTGAAGCGAGAACACAGTCAGGCGGCGCGGCTACACTCGACGGCGGGGGGTGCTAGCTGCCGCTCCCGTGCTGGCGCTCCCAGGCTTCCAGGCGGGCATCGTGGCGTGGCGCAAAGATGGAGTCAGGGCCAGGCAGTGGAGCGTCCATCACCTGCTCACTACGGGAGGTGCGTGACCGCCAGGGGATAAGCACGGCCACCGCTGTGCCCAGGGCCCACGGCACCTTCCCCAGCATTTCACGGCGGGTCAGCCCCTGAGGCCGCTTCCCTTGCCGTTCTGCCATGCTGTCCTCCCCTGCCGGTGTGAGTGGCTTTGGTCTGATGAGGCTTGGAGCTATTCTATCCTGCTGCTAAAGGTGGCGCAAGGGACGCGGGAAAGTGGAGAGTGTTACCCATGTCCTCGGGCTTTGTGTTACCAATGTGCCAGGTCTGTACCCCTTCCCCCGCTAACGGGGGAAGGCTAGGATGGGGGTCGAGGCATCTCATCCTCGAGACGTTCGGGTTTTCCTGGGTGCTCTACAGCGACAGCCGGGCCTCGGCCATGTCTCCCTCCTTGAAGCGGGTGAAGCGGAAGCCGCGGAGGTCGTGGGAAGTCTTGCCGTCCAGAATGGCCTCGGCTGTCAGCCGGCCGGCGATAGGCGCCATGCCAAATCCATGTCCGCTGAAGCCGGTGCAGAAGAAGAACCCCTTGGGCCCGGGAGCCTCGCCCAGGACCGGGATGGCGTCCGGCGTGGAGTCAATCCGCCCACACCAGGACCGCTCCGCTTCGATGGTCGCCAGCTTGGGGAAGGCCTCTCGGACCACCAGCACGCCGCGGGCCACCTGGTCCATTTCAGAAGGCGGCTCGTAGTCCACGGTGTGGGCAAAGGGGTGCTTGCGGGCCGATGACCAGGGCATAGCACGGCCCAGCTCGCGGAAGAACTCCCCGCCAATGGAGAAGGTGAACATGCGGCGGTTCTTCATGTAGTTGGGCATGAAGAGACGGACGTGTCGCAGGGAGCTTGGGGTGATCTCGTAGGTGGCCTGGCCCCGCCTGCGGCTGCCGAACCATATCTTGCCGTTATCCCGCTGCCGGAAGCTGAACTTGCTGCTGAAGATGCCCGGCGCGGCGGCGATGGGCTGGGCGTTGCTCTCGGAGCGGGTCAGCTTCACGACCCGCTGAGGCAGGTCCAGTCCCGCCCGCCTGGCGAAGATGCTGGCGTAGGCGCCGGCGGCGCACACCACCACGGGGGCCTTGATTTCGCCGCGCACCGTGGCAACGGCGGCCACCTGGCCGTTGGTGACATCTATCCCCTCGGCGGTGCAGCGGGTGATGACCTTGGCACCGTACTCCTGGGCCGCCCGGGCAAAAGCCGGCGCTACCTTGGGCGGCTCTGCCATGCCATCGCTGGGCGAGTACATGGCGCCCAGGAACTGGCCCTGGAGCTCGGGCACCAGCTCCTGGACCTCCTTCCTGGTCAGGAGGCGGGTGTCCAGGCCCAGCTCTTTCTCTATCTTCACCAGGCGCTCCAGGTCCGCCACCTCCTCCTGGTCATAGGCCACGCGCAGGTTCCCGTTCTGTTGCCACTCCAGGTCGGCGTTCAGCTCCTTCTCGAAGCCCTGCCACATCCGGATGCACTCCATGATCAGAGGAATCTCCCGAGGGTGGCGCCCCTGCTGGCGCACCAGGCCGGTGTTGCGGCTGGACTGCTCGAAGTTGAGCTGGCTGTTCTTCTCCACCAGGACGACCTTGGCACCCCGCTTGGCCAGGAAGTAGGCCGTAGCGCAGCCGGCGATGCCACCTCCCACTACCACAGCGTCAGCTTGCTTCGGGAATGTCTCCTGCCCCATACTTTAGCCTCCTCATGGAGTGGCTTGTTTCCATTCGGCGCTGTGAGCGCCAGATCAACGCCCGCCGCTGGTGGGCGGTCATCTTGAAGGCTCACGCCTTATTGACACCCCGCAATTGCATCCGCTCGTGGTGAGCCCGTCGAACCACGGGCGGATGCGTCCTGAGCCCGCTCACCCTTCGACAAGCCTGTCCTTGAGCGAAGCTGAAGGGTTCAGGACGAGCGGATCGATGTCAACAACGCCAAGTGACCCTGCCTACAGGGCGCGCCGGGCCTCTGCCATGTCGTTCTCTTTGAAGCGGGAGAAGCGGAAGCCCCGGATGTCCAGAGAAGGCTTCCCGTCCAGGACAAGTTCGCTGGTGAGCCTGCCAGCGATGGGACCCAGGCCGAACCCGTGGCCGCTGAACCCGGTGGCGAACAGGAAACCCTTGACAGCGTCTGCTTCGCCCAGCACCGGCACAGCGTCAGGGGTGGCGTCAATGCGGCCTGCCCAACTGCGGTGCGCCTGGGGACTGCTCAGTCCAGGGAACACCTGCCGCATCAGGGCAACGGCGCCTGCTATCCGCTGTGGTCGGGGCGTCGGCTCGAAGTCCACCGCGTAGGCGAAGGGATGCCTGCGGGCCTCGGCCCAGGGCATGCGGCGCCCCAAGTCTCTGAAGAACTCGGCGCCGAAGTGGAGGGTGAACATCTGGCGGTTCCTGACGAAGTTGGGCAAGAACAGCCTGACATGGCGGAGGGAGTCCAGGGTGATGTCATAGGAGGCAACAGCGCGCTGCACCCCAGCGCTGAACCAGACCATGCCGTTGCCGCGCTGGCGGAAGCCGAAGCCGCCACCCCACATGGTGGTCCTGGCGATGGGCGGCTGCGGGGTGCTTTCGATCGAGCCCATGGTGGTTACCACTCGCTGGGGGAGGTCCAGGCCCACCAGCCTGGCAAACCGACTGGAGTAGGCGCCGGCGGCGCAGACCACCACCGGGGCCTTGATTTCACCCCGCTCTGTGGCCACGCCGTTCACCTGGCGGTTGGCAACGATGACCCCCTCGGCGGTACAGCGGGTGTACACCCTGGCACCTAGCTCCTGGGCGGCGCGGGCAAAGGCTGAGGCCACCTTGGGTGGCTCCGCCTGACCATCGCTGGGGGTGAACATGGCTCCCGTCACCTTCACCCGTATGTCGGGGACCAGGTCCTGGACCTCTTTGGGGCTGAGGAGCCGAACGTCCAGGCCCATCCCCCCTTCCAGCTTGGCCAACTCTTCCAGGTGGGCCATGTCGCTCTCGGTGAGCGCCAGCCGCAGGTTGCCCCCCTGGACCCACTCCAGGTCGGCGTTCAGCTCCTTCTCGAAGCCTTGCCACATGCGGTTGCACTCCATCATCAGGGGCAACTCCAGGGGGTGGCGGCCCTGCTGACGCACGAAGCCGGCATTGCGGCTGGACTGCTCGAAGTTGACCTGGCTGTTCTTCTCTACCAGGACGACCTTGGCGCCCCGCTTGGCCAGAAAGTAGGCCGTGGCGCAACCCGCGATACCCCCGCCAACGACAACGACGTCCGCCTGCTTCTCAATAGGTGCCTGTGCCATAGGCCATCACCTCCACGCACCGTACGCCAAGGCTCCAACAACTACGCCGGCTCTGGTTTCCATCTGTTGTCCAAGACGGGGACCGTGCTCCGGCGCGCACCTGGCCTGTCTGGTCCTGTTGACGCCTCCGACTCCTGGGAGGCGCAGGGCCAAGGGGCCAAGCCGACCGCTCATAGTAGACCCACCAGCCATGAGCGGTCGGACACAGGCTGCCAGCAGAGTGAGAACCCTCTACACCTGGGTCATGGACATAGCCAGCTTCCCTTCTTTGAAGCGGGAGAAGCGGAAACCGCTGATGTCCATCGAGGGCTTGCCATCAGTGATCAGCTCGGCGGTCATCTTGCCGGCCATGGGGCCAATGCCGAAGCCGTGGCCGCTGAACCCCGTGGCAAAGAGGAACCCCTTGACGGTATCGGCCTCGCCCAGCACTGGGATGGCATCCGGCGTGGCATCAATGCCACCGGCCCAGGTCCGCCCAATCCGGATGTCCTTCAAGGCGGTGAAGTGCTTGGCAACGGCCCGCCGGCTCAGCTCCGCCTTCTTCAGGTTGGGCTTCGGCTCCCACATGACAGCGTAGCGGAAGGGGTGCTTCCGGTAGTCGGACCAGGGCATGTTCCGCCAGATGTCGGCCAGGAGCGGCCCGCCAATGTGAAGTTCGATGGCCCGGCGGTTCTTCACGTAGTTGGGCATGAACATCCACATGTTGCGGAGGGACTCCAGGGTGATGTCGTAATCGGCACCCCGGTTGCTGCCACCGCTGAACCAGACCATGCCGTTGGGGCGCTGGCGGAAGATGAAGCCGCCGCCCCACATGACGGTCTTGCTTATGAAGGGGACCTCTACGCTCTCGCTGCATGTGGAGCGTATCATCCGCTGGGGAAAGCCCAGGCCAATGGTGCGGGCCAGGCGGCTGGACCAGGCGCCCGCCGCACACACCACCACCGGTGCCTTGATGCCGCCCCGCAGCGTGTCCACGCCTACGACCTTCCCACCGGCGACCTCAATGCGCTCCACTGGGCAGCGGGTGTAGATCTTGGCGCCGTACTCCTGAGCAGCGCGGGCGAAGGCCGCCGGCACCTTGGTGGGCTCCGCCTGGCCGTCACTCTGGCAGTACATGCCGCCGATGAAGTTCCCTTCCACATCTAGCCCTGGGATCAGCTTCTTGATCTCCGCGGGGCTGACCATCCGCACCCCCAGGCCCAGGTCCGCCTCGGCCTTGCAGATGCCCTCGAGGCGGGCCAGCTCTTGCTGGTCTCGGGCCAGGCGCATGTTGCCGCCCTGCTGCCACTCCAGGTCGGCGTTCAGCTCCTTCTCAAAGCCCTGCCACATCTTGTTGCACGCCATCATCAGGGGGATTTCCAGGGGATGGCGCCCCTGCTGGCGAGCAAAGCCCTGGTTCCGGCTGGACTGCTCAAAGCCGATCTCGCTCTTCTCCACCAGGGCTACCGAGACTCCTCGCTTCGCCAGGAAGTAGGCCGTGGTGACACCCGCGATACCGCCGCCAATGATGACCACATCTGCGTTAGGTTGCACAGGTTGTTGTTGCACGAAGCCTCCTCACTTTGCGATGCGCCAAAACTCCAGCGGGCAGTGGCACCGCGCCCTGCTGGTAACTGCCTCCTGCGTTGTCCATGCCCGGGTTCCGCGCAGACTAGATTACTTCCCTGGCCTCAGCCAGCTTGCCTTCGGCAAAGCGGGTGTAGCGTAGGCCACTGATGTCCAGTGAGGTCTTGCCATCCAGGACCAGCTCCGCCATGAGCTTGCCCACAATGGGCCCCATGCCAAACCCGTGGCCGCTGAACCCCGTGGCGAAGATGAACCCCTGGAGCCGCGGGACCGGGCCCAGCACGGGCACCGCGTCCGGGGTGGCATCAATGTAGCCAGCCCAGCTCCGTTGGATACCCAGGTCGGTGAAGTGCGGGAAAAGCTCACGCAGGGCCTGGCGGCTACTTTGGACCTTCTTCAGGTTGGGCTTGGGCTCCAGGTCCACAGCGTGGGCAAAGGGATGCTTGCGTGCGGGGGACCAGGGCATGGCGCGCCCCACGTCGCGGAGCAACTCCATGCCGATGTGCAGGCGGAGGAGGCGCCAGTTCTTGCGGTAGTTGGGAAGGAACATGCGGAGGTGGCGGAAAGACTCCAGGGTGATGTCGTAGTCAGCAGCGCCGGCCCCGGCGATGTAGAAGGTGCCGTCCTTTTTCTGCCGGAAGGCCACCTTGCCGCCCCATACACCCACCTTGGCGGTTGGAGTCTGAGCGGTGGTGGCAGCTACTGTGCCGCGCACCGAGCGTTGTGGCAGGTCAAGGCCCACCGTGTGGCTCACCTTGCTGGACCAAGCGCCGGCGGCACACAGCACCACCGGTGCCTTCACCTCGCCACGAGGCGTCATCACGCCGATGGCACGTCCGCCGGCCATTAGCACCCTCTCAGCGGCACAGTAGGGGTAGACCTTGGCCCCGTGCTCCTGGGCCGCCCGAGCGAAGGCGGTGGTCACCTTGATGGGCTCGGCATGGCCGTCGCTGGGAGTGTACATGCCGCCCACCCAGGGGCCCCGCATGGTGGGGACCAACTCCTGGACCTCGTTCTTGGAAAGGAGCTTGATGTCCAGTCCCAGGTCCCGCTCTGCTTTGACAATCTCTTCGAGACGGGCCTGCTCCCGCTCGTCGGGGGCCAGGCGCAGGTTGCCGCCCTGGACCCACTCCAGGTCGGCATTGAGTTCTCGCTCCAGGTTCACCCAGAGCTTGTTGCACTCCAGCATCAGAGGGATTTCCAGCGGGTGGCGCCCTTGCTGGCGAGCAAAGCCCCAGTTGCGGCTGGACTGCTCCCAGGCGATGCGCCCCTTCTCCACCAACACCACCTTGGCGCCGCGCTTGGCCAGGTAGTAGGCGGAGGCACAGCCGGCGATGCCGCCACCGATGATGACCACATCGGCCTGTTTCTCGATGGGCCCTTCAGCAACCATGGGGCCTCCTTCGGCCCAGACGCCGAGCCTCAACTGGGTCAACCTGAAGGCTCAAGGCACGACCGGCCCGGCCCGCAGGGGGCAACACCCGCTCTGCTGGCTGTGATTATAGGCACAACCGGGGCAGTGTCAAGAAAAGGCAGGGGCTTACCTTCGTGCTTCAATGTACACGTAGTCAACCCACAGGTTTTTCTCCATCGCCTCCTCTTCCGCGATGTAAAAGAAGGGCTCGAGGTACTGGTCAGGCACATTGCCATCGCCGATGAGGCTGGCCACTCTTCTGCCGTCTATGTAGAACACAGCCCCCTCGACGTTGGCTACTATCACGAACGTTCGGACAGCGGCGTCATCGCAGCGCACCCCGGTGTCTTCATTGGCAGTGCCAGCGGTCCTGTTCTCCGACTGGTAGGCGTACCAGTTGGCGGAGCCGGAGGTCAAGTCGCATTCAAACCATACACCTTCCCTATCAGACGCCAGCGGAGGTACGTCCCTTCTGAAGCCAAACTGGACTCTCACCTTGGTGGTATCGTTCAGTTGGGCCCTCACCTCGATGTACTTCTCCCGGTTCGAAAGCACACCCCCAGTCTTGGAGCCCAGGCTCGAGAGCGAAAGCGTTCCCCCCCAATCAACCCTGGAGGAAGACGCTCCAGTCCCCCCCGTCTTTACATTGAGGATACCGAGAAGGGTCTCATTCGCGCCGCCCACTGTGGGCGGTGTGCCGGTGGCGATCCACGGTGTACCGAGGACATTGTTGCCCACGAAGTCATCGAAGTACGTCACCCTGTCCATTCGAGACGGCCCAGGGTAATACTGTTCATTAGGAACGACGGGAATCTGGTCAGCATACGCCAAGCAGGTCTGGTCAGGGGCGTGCGTCGGGTCGCCGCAAGAGTAGTAGAGGTAGTACCTGCCGTTGGTATCCCTGTAGAGGGTGTCATTGGTGGGGTCGTTAGTCTTCAGCCAGCTTGCTGCATACGTGCCGGCCTGGTCCGGGCCACTGATCCCGGCCGGCAAGATGGCTGTGCTCTTCATCCACTCCCAGTAAGCGCCGTCCGTGGAGACCCCCCACCCCTTTATCTCCACGCGAGGGGTGCCGCTGGTGTAGCGGATGTTGTACAGCATGTAGTAGTACCCAGCGAACCTGAATACTGTAGGGGTCTGCATACCCTCAATTGCCCTCGGGTTCTCGTGCAACCGCTGCACCTCAGGCAACGTCAAGATGATATCCCGGAGGGTCCAGGTCACTAAGTCGGGGCTGGTGGCGTAGTACAACCTGGAGTACACGGTCTCACTAGCAATGGTGATGTCTCCATAGCCGTAGTACAGGTTGCCGATCTTGATGACACTGTGCAGATTGATCGTTTTGACATCTCTGATGCCAAAGGCCGACTCCGCCGCCCGGTCCGTTATGACAGGGTTGCTGGGATGCTTGGTCCAGTTGATCCCGTCGGGGGACGTGGCATAACCCACCTGTCTGGTGACCTGAGAGTTGGTGCCAAAATAGAACAGCTTGAACTGGCCGTTGGCCGTGTCGTACAGTACCTCTGTCGGCCACACGCGCAGGTCATCCCATGACCCGGCCGCCCCTGGCAGTAGTACGGCATTTCCCCTGTTAGCGCGAGTGAAGGTCACACCGTCTGGAGAGGTCCACAGGTAGATCCTGCTGGCGCCCTTGACATAGCAATAAAAGGTCCCCTGGGCGAGTACGCAGTTGGGGACGTACTCCTCGGTGGCTTGGTCCCCATCACCGCCTGGCACAACAGGGATAACGGGGTTACGGGGCTCCTTGGTGAAGCTCCAGGTAGTGGTAATGGACAAGGGGAAATCGCCTGGCGGGCCGGGGGGGCCAGGCGGTCCAGGCGGGCCACCCGCTGGCCCGGCGGGACCCTCCGGACCTTGGGCCCCTTGCGGTCCAGCAGGCCCCACAGGGCCCTGCGGCCCTTGGAGACCCTGTGGCGCCGCTGGGCCGGTGTCGCCCTGAGGGCCTGGGGGGCCAGGCGACCCCACGGCACCAGGGTCGCCCTGCGGCCCTTGAAGACCCTGCGGGCCTTGCGCCCCAGCAGGCCCAGTGTCGCCCTGCAACCCCTGCGGTCCGGTGTCACCCTGAGGGCCCTGCGGCCCTTGAAG
>JACQUK010000041.1 GCA_016210325.1 Chloroflexota bacterium | reverse complement strand
GTGCGAGTTGTCTCTCGCCAGTTACTTTTTTGCCGCCTGTTTAGCGAGGTGGACGGCACCTCGGCCTGCACTCTCGTGGAGAGGCCCCCCGTCGAGACCACGCGTCCCCACATCTGTATTGTACCACATATCTTGCGCCTTCGACAGGATCAGGGGCGACGGGTTGCCTTTAGCTCCCGCCGGATCTCCCGCTCCACCTCACGCTGGACAAGCACCTCGCGCTTCTCATATTGCTTGCGGCCCTTGGCCAGCCCGATCTGCACTTTTACCAGGCCCCGCTTGAGGTACAACCGTAGCGGGACAATGGTGAACCCCTTTTGGCCTACCTTGCCAATGAGCTCGTCCAGTTCCTCGCGGTGTAGCAGCAGCTTGCGAGGGCGGATTGGGTCATGGTTGTGAGGCCCACCCCTGGTGTAGGGCGCTATGTGGCAGCCGTAGAGCCACAGCTCCCCGTCAGTCGGTCGGGCGTAGGCTTCCCTCAGGTTCGCCCTTCCCTCGCGGATGGACTTGACCTCCGTTCCTGTCAGGGCGATACCTGCCTCATGGCTCTCCAGGATGTGGTAGTCATGGAGGGCCTTGCGGTTGACCGCAATAGTCTTGAGCGCGCTTTCCTTATTTGGATGGTCCTGGCCAGCTTGACTCGCCATCTGTCACCTATCGCCAACAGAACGCGTAGACTCTGCCATGGGTCACTTGATGAGAGCAGAACGATGGCTGTCTTGTGGAAGCAGCGCTGCGGGGGCATTCGTCTGTTGCCGCAGCACCTCCAGTGCCCTTTCCAACGGCACATCACCGATGCCCCCTCCGGGCTGGGGCACCTCCACATCGGGCGATAGCCCCTGTCCCTCGAGCACGGTGCCGTTGGGCGTGTGCCACCTGGCGTAGCTGTAGTACAGTCCTCCTCCATTGGAAAGCCCCTTGAGCAGATTGACTGTCCCCTTGCCGAGGGTCGTGGTGCCAACCAGCTTCGCTCGGCCGTGGTCACGCAGAGCACCCGCAAGCACCTCGCTGGCGCTAGCTGAACGGCCGTTCACGAGCACTACCATAGGTACATCCAGCGCAACTCCGCCGGCCCGCACCGGCCAGTCGGTCCGGTGCCCACCACCATCCACCTCGTAGACCACCAAGCCGTTACTCAGGAACTCGCTGGCGACGCTGACGGCGGTAGCGAGAAAGCCACCAGGGTTGTCCCGCAGGTCCAGGACGATGCCGCGGACGCTCTGGTTCTGGACCTCTTGCAGTGCCTTCCGCAAGGCTTCATCGGAGTTGTCATAAAACGCAGCCAGCCGAATGTAGGCAAAGCTGTCGTCGGTGATGTAGTATGAGACGCTTTCCAGTTGGACGGTATCACGCACCACGGTGATCTCCGTGGGCTCAGCGACGCCGAGGTGCTGAACCCGTAGGGATACCGAGGTCCCTTTGGGCCCCCGTATGCGGCCCACTGCGTCGAGGGCTGTCCAGCCCGCGGCATCAGCACCATCAACGGTCAGGACCACGTCGCCCGGGCGGACCCCCGCGCGTTCCGCTGGACTGTTGGGCAAGGGCACAAGGATTAAACGGCCATCCCTCTGGTAAAGCTCTGAGCCAATCCCCGAAAAGCTTCCCTGGAAGTCTTGCAGCTCCATGCGATAGTGGTCTGGTGGCAGGTATTGGCTGTACGGGTCCCCCAGGGTCTGAAGCATCCCGCGAATGGCGCCCTCAGCCAGTCGGGAGGGGTCAACTCCGCCCCTGTCCACGTACTCGCTCGACAGCACACTGTAGGCCTCCCACACGGCCTTCAAGTCTGCCGGGACCCCTTCGGGCAGCGGGGCAGAGCTGGGAGTTGGTCCAGGCCGCACTGTAGATGGCACGGTGTCCAGAAGGCGGCAACCCACCATCATGCTTGTCAAGATGAGCACCGCGAACAGCCAGAAAATGGGTCCCTTTGGCGGCTCGTAGGACCACTTCTTCCTGTTCAGGCACCACCCCCGCTCTTTGCCAGCAACAGGGGTACGCAGGGTGGACGGTCTTTGCCACGCACACAAAGTCATGGTACCTTCCTCGGGCCGTCGAAGCGCTCCGTCTGCCAAGGAGAACGGAGCAGAGGCACTGGGCTTCAGAAACTGTGGGGTGCGGCTGCGCCTATCTGACATTCTACCATAGCTATGTTGACACTGTAAGGCAATCGGTGTTAGCATGAGACAGGCCGGAAGGAAGCTGGCCGAGGGCCATCCGGCGCGCGAAGAGGCCCGCGAGCGGCGGCACACTTCGGGAGAGCCAATGCCCTTGACGAGGGCAATTGTCGGTATCTTTTGTGGACATAATGCACTATGGCCTTGAAGAAACCCTGGCAGGTGAGCAGCCAACAGCCGTCCTTGTTTTTCAATACGCTTTACCGGCAGCAACGGACGAGGGGCCATTTGGCCCCAGCACAACACACCGCCTGCATCTACCAGGCGGTGTTTTTTGTGTGTGAAGAGTGGCATGGGTCGCCATCGGGGAACATCACGTCGCGGGCGAATCAGGGCGTCAGCCCTTGACATAAGCATGGCCGGCGCAATGTCGTGAGCTGAAGCCCCTAGCATTGCCGAGGGAGAGGGCAATTTCAAAGAGGAGGCTTTCCCTCAATGGCCACAGCACAAGTGCAGCTCCAGCGCGGACTCAAGGGCGTCTACATAGACACCAGCGAGGCCAGCTTCATCGACGGCGAGATCGGCAAGCTGTTGTACCGCGGGTACAACATCCATGATCTGGCGGAGAACTGTACCTTCGAAGAAGTGGTCTACCTGCTGCTCTATGGCAAGCTGCCAACCAGGAAGCAGTTGGCGGAGCTAGACAAGACCCTGAAGGAGAACCGCAGCCTTCCGAAGGGTGCCCTTGATGTCATTCGAGTGGTGCAGCAGGCCCATCCGATGGATGTGCTGCGGACGGCGGTCTCAGCGCTGTCAGCCTTCGACCCGGAGGCCGCGGACCTCTCCCGTGAGGCCACCATTCGCAAGGGGATCCGCCTGACGGCCCAGGCACCCACCATCGTGGCAGCCCACGACCGGATCCGCAAAGGACTGAAGCCGGTAGCGCCGAACCCGAATCTTGGCCATGCGGCCAACTTCCTGTACATGCTCCAGGGCACTGAGCCGGACCCTGAGGATGCCCGCACCCTTGACGTTGACTTTGTGCTCCATGCGGAGCACGGTGTCAACGCCTCGGCCTTCGCCGCACGCGTGGCCGCATCGACCAACGCAGACCTGCACTGCGCCGTGGCGGCCGGCGTCGCAACACTGAAGGGCCCGTGGCACGGCGGCGCTGCCGAGGCGGTGATGAAGATGGTCCGCGAAGTCGCAGACCCGGAGCGGGCCAGGGCCTATGCCGAGAACCTGCTGAGCCGCGGCGACCGCGTCATGGGGTTCGGCCACCGGGTGTACAAGGCAGAAGACCCGCGCGCCCGCCACCTGCGGGAGCGCTCCCGCACCATGGGCGAGAAGAAGGGGCACCCGGAGTGGTTCCGGATCCTTCAGCGGTTCGAGAACGATATCATGGCGCCCTATCGCGCCAAGGGCATCTTCGTCAACGTGGACTTCTACGCCGGCTCCATCTATTACCTGCTGGGGGTCCCCGATGACCTCTTTGTGCCCATCTTCGCCATGGGGCGTGTGCCTGGGTGGACAGTGCAGGTGGTGGAGCAGTTCTCCAACAACATCTTACTGCGCCCGCTCCTCCAGTACATTGGGCCTATGGACGTGCCCTTTGTGCCCATCGACCGGCGGACTGGGTAAAGGATGACGCAGGCGGCAGAGGCACCGGAGGACCTTCGCCAGCTCTACCAGAAGCTGGCGGAAGAGCGGCATGCGCTCCTCCGGTGCCTTGCTGCGCTCAGCGACGAGGCTGCCGCGGCCCACCCCGGTGGCGGGTGGTCGGCCAAGCAGCAGGCGGCCCACCTTTGCCAGGCGGAACGCACCTGGGTGGACTGGGCGTTCACGGTGTGTGACAAGCCAGATGCGACGGTGGGTCAGACTCCACAAGAGGGTCAAATCTTCCTCGCTGAGGTAGAAGGGGCTGACGGGTACCCCCTGTGGTACTGGCAGACCCGCCTGAAAACGGCCCGGGCCGAGACCCTGCGGCGTCTCGCTATCGCGGACCTCACGGCAGACGTGCTGCAACGTAAGGGGACGCATCGGACCTTCGGGGAGATGACGGTGCTCCAGTTCCTACGCGGCCTCTACCGCCACGACCGGATGCACAGGGAACAGGTCCAGGGCAAGAAGCAGTCCTTTGAGGTGCGGGCCCCTGGGATGTAGGCTTTCTTAGTTTATGTCTAGCAGACTGGGAAGCTGTTTTGACATAACTGCTCTAGGGCGAAGTTAGGGATCGGTGCTGTAGCTGCAAGGGGGATAGTCTTGCCGACGGCTGCACTGCTCGCTCCACCGCGGCCAGCAAGCGGTCCCGCCCCCAGCCGGTGAGGGCTGAAACAGGTACCACATCCGTGAGACCTTCGCCCAGGACATTCGTCAGCTCGGCCCGATAGTCTCCCTCCGACACCACTAGGTCCATCTTGTTGAGCACCAGGATGCGCCGCTTGTGTGCCAGCCCCAGCTTCTTGAGTGTGTCTTCAACCACCTGCGTCTGCTCCGGGGCGTTGCGGTGGCTTATGTCTACCAACTGGAGAAGGACATCAGCCTGCTCCAGCTCCTCCAGGGTAGCGTGGAATGCCTCCACCACCGCAGGCGGCAGCTTCTGGATAAAGCCCACGGTGTCGGTAAGCAAGGCAGGGGCGCCACTTGGCAGGACGATCCGGCGGGTCGTGGGGTCCAAGGTAGAGAACACGTGGTTTGCGACGGTAACAGAAGCCCTGGTCAGGGTGTTGAACAAGGTGCTCTTGCCAGCATTGGTGTATCCGACCAGGGATACCACAGGGATGCCAGTGGTCTGGCGGCGCTGGCGATAGAGGGCGCGGTGGCGCCGCACAGCCTCGAGCTCTTCCTTGAGGCGGGCGATGCGGGTGCGGATGAGGCGGCGGTCCGTCTCGAGCTGACTCTCGCCAGGGCCACGGGTGCCAATGCCACCCCCCAGCCGCTCCAGGTGGGCCCACTGCCCTACGAGCCGAGGCAGCAGGTACTGGTGCTGCGCCAGCTCGACCTGAAGGCGGCCAGCCTGGGTACGGGCGTGGTCAGCGAAGATGTCAAGGATCAGCGCAGTACGGTCAATAACCTTGACCTGGAGCGCCTCTTCAAGGTTCCGCTGCTGCGTTGGCGTCAACTCGTCATCAAAGACCACCAGCGAGTAGCCGGTCGCCTCGCGCTGCCCCTGGAGCTCCTCGACCTTCCCCTTGCCCAAATAGAAGTGGGTCGGCCGTTCTAACCTCTGGGCAAGACGCCCCACCACCAGGGCACCCGCGGTGCCGACCAGTTGGGCAAGCTCCTCCAGGGAGTCCGCCAGGGGCAGCAGGGGCCTCTTCCCTTTGATTTCGATGCCCACCAGGAACGCGCGCTCTGGACCGGTGCGCGTGGGCAGCAGAGCTTTGGCTATAGGGACCTCCGAAGGCATAATGAAGGCTTCCAACTCCATTATAGCCTATGGCCAGCCTCGGCTGCCCAGCGGTGGGACATTCTCGGTGTGGCGCCCTTCCCAGAAAGGGTCTCGCTAGCCCTTCGGCTTCCAGCCCCGGAGCCGTTCCACCGCCTTGTCCACGTCGCTGTCCGACACCGTCATGGAAAGGCGGACGTACCCCTCGCCGTACTTGCCGAAGCCGCGCCCTGGCGAGACCACAATGCTGAGCTGGTCCAGCAGCATAGTAGCGTACTGGCCCGAGGTATACCCCTGGGGTACCCGGGCCCACAGGTACAGACTGGCCTTGGGCGACGACATGCGCAGCCCAAGGCGGGCCAGCACGGGGATCAGTTTGTCACGACGCCTCTGGTAGATGGCATTCCGCTGCGCCAGGTAGTCCTGCGGCCCCGAGAGGGCAGCGATGCCCATCTGCTGGATGGACTGGGGGATGCCTGAGTCCAGGTTTGACTTGATTTTGAACAGGGCATTGACGAGCTGGGCGTTGCCCACCGCCATACCGATGCGCCATCCGGTCATGTTGTAGGTCTTGGACAGAGAGTGGAACTCGATGGCTATGTCCCTGGCCCCGGGGAGCTCCAGGATACTGTGGGGCCGGTACCCGTCGAAGGCCACCTCGGTGTAGCAGGCGTCGTGAAGCAGGGGAATGTCGTGACGCTTGGCAAAGGCTACCGCCTCCTCAAAGAAGTCAAGCTCGGCCAGGCCCGCCGTGGGGTTGTTGGGGTAGTTGAGGTACATCATGGTGGCCTTCTCCGCCGCCTGACGAGGCACCGACGTCAGGTCGGGCCGGAAGCCATTCTCCTCTAGCAACGGCATGCTGTAGGGCTCACCGCCTGCGAACATGACCCCCGCCCAGCAAGCCGGATAAGCGGGGTCCCCTATCAAAGCGACGTCCCCAGGGTCAACAAATGCCAGGGCCGCGTGGGCAACGCCCTCTTTGGCCCCAATAAGGGGCAATACCTCTTTGCTCGGGTCCAGGCGCACGCCAAACCGGCCTTCGTACCACCCGGCGATGGCACGACGCAGCTCAGGAAGCCCATCGGTCTCAGGATAGCGATGGTTGGCAGGCACACTGGAGGCCTCGGCGCCCGCCTCCAGGACATGCTGCGGGGTGGGCAGGTCGGGGTCCCCCACGCCGAAGGTGACAACATCTTCGCCCTTTGCCCGCTTCTCAGCGATCTTGCGAGAGATCTCCACGAACAGGTACGGGGGTAGCTTCTCCAGCCGTTGAGAGAAACGCATGTGCCCTCCTCTCTTGGTCTAAGCTCTGTGAGAACTCTGGTAGGCAGACCTGGTAGCGCCCTTCTACACTCCTTTGGTCCACTCGCCACGGAAGACCTCTTCTACAGGGCCCTCCAGCACTACCTCGCCTTGGCCATCCCAATGGACACTGAGCACGCCTCCTGGCAATGTTATGTCTACTTGGTCGCTGGTGAGCCCGTGCAGCCGCGCCGCCACAGCGATGGCGCAGGCCCCTGTGCCGCAGGCAAGTGTCTCACCCGCGCCACGCTCCCACACCCTGGCCCGCAAGTGTTCCGCACCCAGGACGTTCACGACTTCGAAGTTCACTCGCTTGGGGAACATGGGATGGTGCTCCGCCTCTGGGCCAATGGTGTGCAAGTCAAGCCGCTCCACGGGCTCCCGCACGAAGGCGACGGCATGCGGGTTGCCCATGGACACGCCGGTAACCTTGAACTCCTGGCCCTGCACGACCAGCGGCCAGTCCAGGGCAATCTCCTCGCCCAAGGACATGACAGCCGCCCTTCCGCCCTGACTTGCTTTTCGGGCCCTTTGGCTCCCCCTAGCTCCTGATGGCTTGTAGGCAGGGTCCAACGGCACGTCCACTGCCTTCAGGATAGGATGCCCCATCCCGACCCTGGTCCGTACGACCTTGTCCCCTTGGAAAATGGGAGCTACGGTGCGGACCCCTGCCAGCGTCTCCACGCGGAGCGGGCCCTGCGTGGCACTCGCAATGCCCCGCTCAATGGCAAACTTGGCAAAGCAGCGGATGCCGTTGCCGCACATCTCCGCTTCGGAGCCATCAGGGTTGAACATCCGCATGCGGATATCCGCTGACCGGGAGGGGACTACCAGGATAAGCCCGTCTGAGCCAGCGCCGAAGTGGCGGTCACTCATCGCCCGGGCAAGCTGCGCCCAGTCCAGGTCCAGGGCACGGGCATCCAGGACCACGTAGTCATTGCCGGCGCCGTGCATCTTGGCAAAGTACATGAAGGCTCCCTTCCCCATCCAGCCTGGCGAGTGCCCCTAGTTTAGTCGCGGCCGGGATGGGCCGCAAGGCCACGCGTCAACCAAGAGGCCCACCCGACCTTCGGTACCAGCGCTGCGGAGTGTGACACAGGCCATTCCGTGTTAGAATTGCCCGGAATCTCGCGAGAGCCTTGCCGCCCGAGGGAAAACAGGCTCCGAGCGCTGTGTTGGTAGCCCCTGGTACCGGTAGGAAGGGGGAAGAGGGTGGGCTGGTTCCGTCGCCTAGGACTACAGCGCCGCATCATGCTTTATGTTGCCGTGGGGCTGGCGTTAATGGTTGGCTTGGGTGCTTATGGAGGGCTGCTGGCCATCAACCAGGCAACAGAGCTGGTGTACCAGGAGCGCCTGGGGACCGCATTTACCACAGCCACCATTCTGGACCATAACGTCCAGGAGTTGGCCAACAATGTGGAGTTGATGAGTACCCGCCTCCTCCGGGCCGAGTCCTCCCAGGAAACCCAGCAGACCGCCAAAGAGCTCCTCCAACTGGTCTCTGCCAGCGGCTCGTTTCCCCTGGTGCGCGCTGACAGCCTGTGGCTGATAGATGAGGAGGGGAAGGTCCAGCTTGCTCTCCCTGGCGGTGCAGAAGGGGAAGCCACCGCCGCGCCTGCGGGCATGCCGGTCGTGAGCAAGCCCACGCTGCTTCCACCTTGGAGCCCCTCGGCATCCCACGCGTTCGGCGTGCTGCTGGTGCCGGTGGACGACGATACCGGCGCGCAGCGTTGGACCGTGGTCTTGTTCCTGGACGGCTTGAACCGGGAGCAGCCTTACTATGTACCGCCCTACGTGCCAGCTTCAGAGCTGGCTGCTACAGCGGATTCACCCTACGCCTATCGGCTGGAGGTCTTGGGTCCAGAGGGCCATGTAGCACTGACACAGGGTGGAAAGACTCGGCCCGGCGACGACAGCCCACACTGGGCTGTCTTCCAGGAACAGGTGCCGCGACCCAACGGCCCCTTCGTTTTTCTGCACCGTCCCCAACAGGGCCAGACATTCCCGCCCCACGTGATTGCAGCAGTGCCGCTGGCGTCGGGACCCTTCTTGCTGATGTTGGAACAACGTGAGGATGTTGCCCTAGCCCTCCCGCTCCGTCTGCGGCAGCGCCTCATCCTGTTTGCTACCCTTGGATTCGTGGTGACCATGCTGGGAGCCTGGGTTACCACCCGCCACGTCGTCAAACCGACGGAACAGTTGAACGTGGCAGCCCACCGCATCGCCAGGGGAGAGGTGGAGACGCCCATCAATGTAGCAGCCCAGGACGAGATTGGGATGCTGGCCGAGAGCCTGGAGACCATGCGGCGGCGCTTGCAGACCTGGGGCTCGGAGCTGGAGCGGCAGGTGCAGGAGCGGACCCGGCAGTTGGAGGACAGGAACCAGGAGCTGCGAGTGCTGTACGAGACGCTCCAGCAGAAAGAAGAGCACCTGCGAGTCCTCCTGGGAAAGGTGCTGGGCGCTCAGGAGGAAGAGCGCAAGCGGGTGTCGCGGGAGCTTCACGACGAAATCGGTCAGGCCCTCTCTGCCCTCTCCATGGGGCTCGAAAGGCTGGAGCAGGCCAAGCCTGAGCAGTTGCCTGCCCTCAGGGGGCCTGTGGAGGCCCTCAATGAGCTGGCAAGGGATGCCTTGAGTGACCTTCGCCGGCTGGCCATTGCCCTGCGGCCCGCAGCTTTGGATGACCTGGGGCTGGTCCCTGCCATCCGCCGCTACGCCGAACTCTACCTGGGTACCGCCGGTCTGGACTACGAGATCCGAGAGGAAGGCCTGGAAGCACGCCTGGACCCCACCCTGGAGACGGTTGTCTACCGGGTGGTACAGGAGGCCATCAACAATGTGGCCCGCCACAGTGAGGCGACCCGGGCCAGGGTCTATCTGCGGTCTTCTGATGGCACTCTGACTGCGACAGTGGAGGATAACGGGCAGGGGTTTGAGCCGGCCCTCGCCACTTCAGGCCAGGGTCTTGGAATTCAGGGTATGCGGGAGCGGGCGTCTCTAGCTGGGGGGACACTCACTGTAGACACCCGGCCAGGCCACGGGACAACCGTCCGTTTGGAGATACCGACAGGTGCGAGGACAAGGGGCGTTCCATGAGCGTGACCAGAGTCCTGCTCGTAGATGACCATGCCGTGGTCAGGTTGGGCGTGAAGGCCCTGCTGGAAGCGGAAGAGGGCTTCGAGGTGGTGGGCGAGGCCTCCAGTGGCCGTGAAGCGCTGCTGGAGGTCCGCCGCCTCCAGCCTGACCTGGTGTTGCTGGATATCACACTACCTGACATGAACGGCCTGGAAACGATGGGCCAGATCAAGGCTATGGCTCCCGAGACCCGGGTGGTCATCTTGACCATGCACGAAGATGAAGAGTACTTCTTTCGCGCCATCCAGGCCGGCGCGACCGGCTACATCGTAAAGGGAGCAGGCTCAGACCAGATTGCCGCCGCTCTGCGGGCTGTGCAGGGCGGCGGCGTGTACCTATATCCATCCTTGGCCAAGACGCTGGTCGCCGGCTACCTTCGGGAGCAAGAGAACCCCGTAGTCAAGACCCTCAGCGCACGGGAGCTAGAGGTCCTGCGTCTGATTGGCGAGGGCCTGGTCAACAAGGAGATTGCCTCCCGCTTGGGCATCACGGTTGCTACTGCCCAGACCTACCGCACCCGCATTATGGAAAAGCTGGGGCTCCACACGGTGGCTGAACTCATCCGCTTCGCCGTCCGCAAGGGCATTATCCGGCCCTAAAGGCCCCTGGACCTCCTTGCTGTCCCCTCCATCCAGTGCAGCCGTGTCCTCTACCAGTAGGACACGATTGTCCCCCGAAGCCGCTCCCTCAGTCCCCCCACGCGGCGCTATTGCCGCACCGCTGCGGGCCTTAGTGTGATAGCACGGGTCGTGCGCCGTCTTCGACAAGGTTGCGCCAGAGGCCCTAGACGGGTGGTGCCAAGGCGGAGGGAGCGCGATGAGAGCAGTGAAAGTGCTGGTGGTAGATGACTCAGCGCGGATGCGGGAGGCGGTGAAGCTGTTGCTGGGGGGCATAGGCGACTGCGAGGTTGTTGGTGAAGGGGCCAACGGGGCTGAGGCGTTGGAGTTTGCCCGTGCGCGCCGCCCGG
>JACQUK010000045.1 GCA_016210325.1 Chloroflexota bacterium | reverse complement strand
CGGCGGCAACCTCCGCGCGCTCCAGGGTCAGGGCGACGCCTTCGGGGTTCACGAAGTGGCCGCACCGGCAGGCGAGCTGGCCGTCAATGACGGCGCCCAGCAGGCGCACCACGCCCTTCGCCTCAAACCCCTGGTCCAGGACGTCGTTGCCTTTGACCGTCGCCCTGTCGGCGCTCAGGGCGTAGCCTTCCGGGTTCTCGAAGTGGCCGCCCGTGCAGGCGATCTGGCCCCCGATGGTGGCGCCCAGCAGCCGCACCTCGCCCTTCGCCTCGAACCCCTGGTCCAGGAAGACGCCCCCTTTGACCGTCAGTCCATCGGCGTTGAGGGCGTTGCCCCCCGGGTTCTCGAGGTGGCCGCCCGTGCAGGCGATCTGGCCCCCGATGACGGCGCCCAGCAGGCGCACCACGCCCTTGACGTGCACGTTGCGCATGGACACGCCACCAGCGGCGACCAGGCGGTCGCCCTGGAGGCCTCCCAGGTGCGAGCCGTCCAGGACGAGCCTGCGGAGGTGGGCGTCAAAGAGGACAATCCCTTCCGGTACGGCGCTGTGCAGGATGGCCAACCGGTGGAGGGCGGTGGCGCCCTCCAGGTCAAGCTGCCCTTCGATCCTGGCCCCAGCGACCTGCACTCCCTTGGAATGGACCAGCTTGGCGGCGTCCGGACTTGTGCACAGAAAGGCCAGCAGCGCGGCCCGCACCGTGCGCTCGGGGCCCCAGGCCTGCCAACCGGCTGGGTCGTCCTGGGCTGCATCCCCTGAGCGCAGGTCGGCGGGTTTGCCTACCGGCAGGCACTCCAGCAGCTTGCGCTCCCCGCCCGTGAGGCTGCTGCGCAGGCCTTCCGGCAGCAGGTCCTCGAGGCAGCTCACGGCTTCCCCTCGCCGCGGCCCCCCGGCTCCTCCCAGGGCTCTTGCTCGGAAGGCAGCACCAGCTTGCCCGGTGCGCACTTCCTGGCGGTGGTGATGAAGCCGGTGTGGGCCACCATGCGGTGCACGGGGCGCACGCTCCGCCCGGCTACATGCCACGGCCGCAGCAGCAGCTCGAAGGACTCTACCAGGTCGAACAGCGGGTGCTGCGCCAGGGCAAGGCCGGTGCGGTACAACTGGAGCGCCGTCGGCACGTAGCAGAGCAGGATGCCGCCGGGGCGAAGCGCCTCGCCCGCAGGGGCCAGCGCCTGCCACGGCTCGGGCACGTCCAGCACGATCCGGTCCAGGTCCCGCTGGGCGATGCCCTGGTACACATCGGCCACTTGAACGGTGAGGTTCAGCGGCTCCGACGCCATGGCCTTGATGTTGGCAAGGGCGCGCTCTACTCGCTCGGCATGCGTTTCGTAGGAGGT
The DNA here is from genome assembly GCA_016210325.1 of Chloroflexota bacterium. Lineage (GTDB taxonomy): Bacteria > Chloroflexota > Dehalococcoidia > Lucifugimonadales > HRBIN23 > JACQUK01. The sequence continues at coordinate 3,075 of JACQUK010000045.1, read as the reverse complement.
GACGTGGCCCGTCGGCCCCACGGCCCGCAGCAGGGCCAGCGTCAGGGCGCCGGAGCCCAGGCCGGCCTCCAGCACCCGCGCGCCGGGATAGATGTCCCCGTAGGTGAGGATAGCCCCCACATCCTTGGGGTAGATGATCTGCGTGGCCCGCGGGATGTCCTGGAGGTAGTCGGCCAGGGTAGGCCGGACAGCCAGGAAGCGGTGCCCCTCCATGGAGAGGCGGCAGCCCTCCTCCTGGCCCAGGATGGCGGTGTGGGGTAGGACGCCCATGTGGGTATGGAAGCTCTTGGCGGCGTCCAGGCGAAGCAGGTAGCGCCGTCCCTTGCGGTCAAACAGGAGGGCCAGGTCGCCCTCTTGGAACCGGTAGGTCTTTTCTTCCTGTCCTGCTTCGCCCATCGTGCCTCACTACAAGTTGCTGCAAAAGTCTTTCTCTTACCCCTGCCCCGACGTGTCGGGGCGGAGGTATGTATGCCGCCCCCTTAGGGAATTCAACAACTTGTTAGGGTTGTTTCCCTTCCCCCGCCGCTTGCGGGGGAAGGTGAGGATGGGGGCGAGCCTCCTCAACTACCCGATTAGGTTCTCAAAGACCTTCAGGGGACGGTAGAAGAGCAACCGTGGGTCGGGTTTCCTAACCCGACCATGCTGGGGCAGGTTGGTCCCGACGTGTCCCGATGAATCGGGACGTGTCGGGATGCCCTACGCCAGAAACCGGGTGTCCCAAATAAGTGCAGGTATTGGCCAGACATGACACTACCCAGGCAGCCTCGCCAACTCCGCCAGAATCTCGCTGTTATCCGGAATGCCGGCAGGGTACACCTTTGCCCAGCGGAGGGTCCCATCCTTATCAATAACGAACACCGCCCGCCGGCTGGTGCCGCGCTCCTCGTTCCAGATGCCGTAGAGCCCGGCCACATGACCCTTGGGATGGAAGTCTGCCAGCAGCGGGAACGGGAGCCCGCCCAGCGAGAGGGAAAACTGGTTCAGGGCAAACCGGCTGTCCACGCTGATGCCCAGGACCTGGGCATCCTGCTCCTCGAACCTCTGGCGGTCCCGCCGGAAGGCCGAGAGCTCGTCCGTTCACCCGCCTGTGAAGGCCAGCACGAAGAAGGCCAGGACAACCCGCTTGCTGCCGCGGAACGCCGAGAGTTGCACTCTCTCGCCGTTGTTGGCCGCCAAAGTAAAGTCCGGTGCCATCTGCCCGACTTCTACCGGCAACGTTGCCTCCTTCAGGGAAGGTCCTGCCGTGGTTGGTGGGCTATTCTCGCGCATTATACCTGCGGCTTGTAGGAGGTGTCTATTCTGCACAGCGGCGGCCCCCCGCTCACTCTTCGACACGCTCAGAGCGAGCGGGGGGAAGTGCAGGCACGCTTATGGAGGGGCCTTGAAGAGCTGCGGGCACCTGCGCCAAGAACGGCCAGGCGAGCTATGCCACTTGACCCTCCCCGCCCTTGTGCGCTAGTATCCGACACACAACACGCCAGCCGAGGTAGTATGAAAGTCTTCTTCGATGTGGACCTGACGCTGCTGAACTCCTCAGGGGCGGAGTGGGTGCTGCGCCCCGGCGCCGGCGAGGTGCTGGCGGGCGTCGTAAGGTTGGGCCATGATGTGTACCTGTGGTCCGCCACTGGCCAGCAGCACGCCCAGCGGGTGGTGGAGACCTTTGGGCTACAGCGGTGGGTCACCGATTGCCTTGAGAAGGACAGCAACCCGACGGTCAGGCCCGACCTGGTGGTGGATGACGATTCGTTCCTGGTCGAAAAGTACTCTGGCGTGTGCGTCCGCCCCTACCGTGAGCCCGATCCTGCCGATCGGGAGCTGTACCGGGTGCTGGAGGCAGTGACAGGGTGGGACCACCCCGCAAGGATGGCGCCGTGACCCTCTACGGGGTAGCCGCATGATTCCCAGCCGGCTCTGAGGGAATAGCCATTCCCAACAGCGCCGGCCGCGGGCCCTGGTGACATTACAGCGACGTATCCAGAAATGCTTCCCAGTACGCCCGCCTGATGGTCATTGACAGAATACTGTGACCTTCCCTTAGGGGGTGCCAGTCCCGAGGGCTCGGGACTGCCGGGGGTTTCAGGGGGTGTCCCCCTGAGCTTTTTCTTCCCCCTCTCCCTGCCAGGGAGAGGGGGTCAAGGGGGTGAGGGTCAACAGTGGACCAGCGACGCCAATGTCGCTGTAATTGGTTGATGACCATAAGGCTGCGGCATGGACCGCGGGTTTCATCTCCTGCCTTTCAGGGTTGGGCAGGAGAACTCAGCAAAAGCGACATCGTAAAGGAGCTAAGCTAGTGGCTGGACGCCGTGCTACCGTGCGCCGCAAGACGGGGGAGACCGAGGTCTCGGTAGAGCTGGACCTGGACGGCAAGGGCGTCTACCAGGTGGAGACCGGCAGCGGGATGCTGGACCACCTGCTGGCGCAGCTTTCGCGCCATAGCCTCATGGACCTGCGGGTCAAGGCGATCAGGGACCCCTCGGGCTGGCACCACGTGGTGGAGGACATCGGCATCACGCTGGGGCGGGCCTTCCGGGAGGCGCTGGGTGAGGGGGTGGGCATCAGCCGCATGGGGCACGCCCTGGTGCCTCTGGACGAGGCCCTGGCCCAGGTGGCGGTGGACCTCAGCGGCCGGCCCTATGCTGTGGTGGACACGGCCCTGGGCAGCGAGCCGGTGGAGGACCTGCCAGCCGACCTGGTGCGGCACCTGCTGGAGAGCTTTGCGGCGGAGGCGCGCATTGCGCTGCATGCGCGGGTGCTGGCCGGCGTCAACAGCCACCACAAGGCGGAGGCGCTGTTCAAGGCGCTGGCCCGCGCCCTCCGAGATGGCGTGCAGCCCGACCCTCGCCGCGCTGGCGACGTGCCCAGCACCAAGGGGACGATTGGGGGGTAGGGCGGCTGCGGCCTTGCTGGACGAGCCCAGCGCTGCATAGCTTCCACACCAGTTCGAGTCCAGCGTGGTGGACCTCCGTGGACAGCACTCGAACTGCCCGGCTCTTCTGCGGCCCGACTTGGCAGTGAGGCTAAGGCAACTACTGGCTCGCTCGTAGCCTGCTCGAGCCTCGGCGGGGAGTCAAGCCT
>JACQUK010000038.1 GCA_016210325.1 Chloroflexota bacterium | reverse complement strand
TATGACAGTTCCTTGGTATGGCATAGTTAGCTCCTGTCTTTTTCCAGATGATAGTATCCAGATACTGAAACCCAGTTTCCTCGAAGAGCCTGGAGTGATGACTGACATGGTCGTGGTGCGTGCTGCTTCCATTAGCAATGTTCCAGACACAAACGGAGCCGTCCTTCAGGATGTCACGGCAGTTTTCGATGATCGTCCTCATGTCTGAGAGATACGCTTGATACTGATCCCAGTGGGAGTAGGCCCTTTGGTTGAAGTAAGGAGGGCCACCGAAAATATGGTCCACAGGGCGCCCTTCAGTGAGTAACATGACCGCGTCCGTGTCTCTTGAGTCACCGCAAAGCAGGCGGTGGTTGCCCAGAACATAGAGGTCTCCTGGCTGGGTTACCGGCGGTGTATCGCTGATCTCCGGGACCGAATCCTCATCAGGGCTATCGTCCAAGAGAAGACGTCTCATCTCCTCATCGCTGAAACCGAGGCTCGCAATGTCGACGTCCTCGGACCGAAGTTCCTTCAGCACATCTCGAAGTCTTGAGAGGTCCCAATCGGCGATCTCCGCAGTCTTGTTATCGGCAACGGCGAAAGCTCGCCGCTGCACATCGCTCATCTGGACCACAATGACCGGGACTTTCGTCATGCCCAGCTTCTGGGCCGCCTTCCAGCGTGTATGCCCCGCCACGATAGTCAGGTTCTGGTCGCAGAGAATTGGTACATTAAAGCCGAAGGAGCGTATGCTCTCGGCCACTGCATCCACCGCATGGTCATTGCGCCTTGGGTTGTCCTCCCATGGACGCAGCCTGGATACTTCGACTTCCTGAACCTGAAGCATTGTGCTACCTCGTCAACCGTCCATGCTTGCCTGTCTGCGCAGGCACTCCTGATTGGCAAAGAACTGGTGTTCTACGCATGACGATTATAACCAGTGGGGGGCTGGGCCACAAGGACCCTTGTCACGTAGGAGAGACCTGTCTGCGGCAGCTATCCGACAATTCCCCCTCCATGTCGCTACTGGGCTCGATGCGCCTCCAGGTTGGCAATACTGTCGTCCCGCTCAAGGGTCTCTCATCAATCCTCAAGGTTTCCAATGCGCGCAAAGCTGGGCAAGGTTGCCGCGCAAAGCTGGACGCTATGCCAGGCGTGTCGGACCATGCCCGGGGCAGGGCGGGGGCTAGGGCCGGGAAGGGCCTTGGGCGCCCGTCGGTCGGAAGGTGACCTTGATGCGGTGCAGCCCGGCAGCGCCGTCGGGGAAGGTGGGGGCCTCCTCGCTGGTCTGGACGGCGCCCTGGCCATCGGTGGCGCGCACCACCAGGGTGTGCTCACCGGAAGCCGCCGGCTGCCAGTCCGCGGTCCAGAGCACCCAGGTGTAGGGCGAGAGAGCTGGCTGAAGGGCGGCATCGCGCCAGGTTTCTCCGTTGTCGAAGCTCACCTCGACGCGCGTTATGCCCTTGGCGCCCGCAAAGGCGATGCCTGCCGTCTGAACAAGGACGCGGGACACCTCTCCCAGATGGCGTGGCACCAGGAGCTGTGAGGTTGTCTTCACCTCGGCCTCGTCGCTCCAGCCCTGTTGCTCCCAGAAGCCCTGGAACTCGTATGCCACCACGTCAATGTGTGTGAGCCACTTGGGGTGCTTCATCCCGTAGAGGCCGGGGACAATGATGCGGGCAGGGAACCCGTGGGCTGTGGGAAGAGGCTCCCCGTTCATCTCGTAGGCCACCAGCACCTCGTCGCGCAGGGCCTGGTCCACGGGCAAGCTTTCCGAATAGCCGTCCTGGGACACGAAGGTTATCATTTCGGCGGCGGGCTTCAGGCCGGCGCGCTCCAGGAGGTGCTTCAGTGGCACCCCCTTCCAGAGTGCATTGCTGATGAGGTCGCCCCCCACAAGGTTGCTGATGCACTCCAGGGTCACGTACTCCTCCACCAAAGGGAGCGCCCGCAGCTCCGGATAGGTCAGAGTGTAGGGCCGTTCGACCAGGCCACCTATCTTCAGTTTCCAGGCCTCGACCTCGACCACCGGGTCCACCGCGTTCTTGGATATGATGTAGAACTGTGGGTTGGGAGTAACCACCGGGGGTAGCACGCCGGGCTGGCGGGTAGGGATGAAGTTGGCACCCATCTTCTCGCCCACCCGCACCAATGCCCGCAGCCCCAGCGCGGCGACGCCCACGACTGCGCCCCACAAGGCTGCTTGCCGCAGGAAGCGGCGGCGGGAGGCTGGCTCCACGGACGGCCCGGCCAGCACAGCCTCCTCGACCAACGCGGCCACGGCCACTCCGAAGAAGCCCCACGCCAGGGCCTGGGACAGCGAGAAGGCTAGTGCGCTCCCCGGAAGGCCCACACCGAAAGGCCCGATGCCGGCCAGCGGGGCAACGGCCAGTGCTGAGAGCGACCACAGTGCCAGCCCCAGCAGGAGGCCGTAAAGGTAGGTGGGCCGCGGGTAGGGCGGCGCCAGGCGCAGGAGGGACCAGGCATAGGCGGACCCGGCCAGCCCGCCAGCCAGGGCCACTGCCAGGGAGAGGGAGAAGAACAGGAGGGGTTTGCCCAGCTTTTGAAAGGCATCAATCAGGAAACCGAAGACGGGGCCCGGCGTCAGGGCGACAAGGCGCTCCATCAGCACTTCTTGCAGGGAAGGGGCATCCAGAGCCAGGCGCAGGGCCACCATGAGGGCAGCGGTGGCCGCCCCTACCAGCAAGCCGATAAGGAAGCCACTCCACAGCGGGTGCCTGGCCGCTGGAACCAACGGCGCTGATGCCCTCGGCATACCCTCCCCCTGGGCTGCCGTTCCACTTTCTATTGTATAGTGAGATGGCCCGCGTCCTGTAGTAGGTGGGCAAGACTCTGCCCAAGTCGCCCCGGCACAAGGAGCTATCCCGAAATTGCCCGGACACCGCACCCTGAAGAGTGCGGCATGATGCCCGTCCCGACACGTCCCGATTCATCGGGACACGTCGGGACGGGGGTGTTGAGAAGCATTTCGGGATGACTTCAAGGAGCAGCATCCGGTGGGTACGCTGTACGTCGTCGCCACTCCCATAGGGAACCTAGAGGACATCACCCAGCGGGCGCTGCGTGTGCTTCGGCAAGTCCCCCTCATCGCCGCCGAGGACACCCGAACGGTCCGTAAGCTGCTTTCCCACTACCAGATCAGCACCAGGGTCACCAGCTACGACCAGCACAACCATGCGAAGAAGGCGCCGCTGGTGCTTCAGGCGTTGGGGCAGGGAGACGTAGCCCTGGTGTCCGATGCCGGCATGCCGGGCATCAGCGACCCGGGGCAGGCCCTCGTTGCCGAGGCAGCCCGCCAGGGGGCGCCGGTGGTGGTGGTGCCGGGGCCTTCAGCGGTGGTGGCTGCCCTGGCCGCCTCGGGCTTTCCTTCCGACCGCTTCACCTTTCTGGGCTTCCTGCCCCGCCGCTCGGCGGAGCGACGTAGATTGCTGGAGCAAATGGCCGCCTTCCCCTGGCCACTGGTCTGCTTCGAGGCACCCCACCGGGTCAGGGCGTCTCTGGCCGACATCGCGGCCGCGGTGGGCGACCGCTCGCTGGCCGTGTGTCGTGAGCTGACCAAGCTCTACGAGGAGGTCTTCCGCGGCACCGCTGCGCAGGCCCGTGACCACTTCGTCCAGCCGCGCGGCGAGTTTACGCTGGTCATCTCCGGGGCACCCCAGGCGCCGGACAGTGGCGTTGGGGCAGGGTGGGACCAGGAGCGGCTCACCGACGAGCTGGCGCGCCTGCGGGGCCAGGGGGCAACGGCCAGAGATGCAGTGGCCCAGGTGGTGCAGCTCTCTGGCCTGCCCCGAAGGACTGTCTACAGCGCGTGGGTGCGGGTGAGCCAGGGCCGGCAGGGGCGCCGAAGGCCGGCGAGCCGGCGGAGTGGGTAGTGTTGGAGTGTCGCGGCCCGGCGTGGCTTGCCTTGACAGCCCGGCGGCGTTCCGCTACTCTGAAGGCCAAAAGTGAATAGGGAACTGCTCTTATCCAGAGTGGCGGAGGGAACGGCCCTGGGAAGCCCGGCAACCCACCGCGTCTGAGGGCAAGCCCCGCGCGGTATGGTGCCAACGCCGTCAGACCGCACAGCGGTCTGACCGATGAGAGCGCCTAGCAGGCTGCAAGGCTTCTCTCATCGTGGGGAAGCCTTGTTGTTTTGTGCGTCTGGTGCTTCACCACAACACGCTCCCCTTGCTTGCCGCCACCACGCGAGCCTATGACGAGCCCGGCGCTGGAGACCTGTGAGCTACGCTGCCAAAGCCATTGGCGTGACCTCGGTGACTCCCCTGGCCTGGGTGGGTGGGAAGCTGCGCATCCTGGACCAAACTCGCTTGCCAGGAGAGGTCCGCTACCTGGAGTTGGCGCAGCCAGGCGAGGTGGTCCAGGCTATTCGAGAGATGCGGGTGCGGGGAGCACCGGCCATTGGCCTGGCGGGGGCCTACGCCATGGCCCTGGCAGCCCAAAGTGCCCGGGAAGCAGACCTACCGGCGTTCTTGAAACACCTGCGCCGCGAGGCAGAAGTCGTTGCTGCTGCCAGGCCGACGGCGGTCAACCTGGCCTGGGCGGTGCAGCGGGTCTGGCGTGCCGTCGAGGCGGCCCAATCGGCGGAGGCGGCCCGGGCCAGCGCCCTTGCTGAGGCGCAACGCCTGCACTGCCAGGGAATGGAAGCGGAGCGGCGCTTGGCCGACTACGGCGCAGGGTTGGTGCCACCCGGAGCCACGGTCCTGACCCACTGCAACACCGGTGCGCTGGCCACGGGGTGCTATGGCACCGCGCTGGGGGTCTTGCGCCGAGCGTGGGTGCTGGGGCGCCTGCGGCGGGTGGTGGCAACGGAGACCCGCCCGCTCCTCCAGGGGGCGCGGCTCACGATGTGGGAGCTGGCCCAGTACCGGATTCCGGCCACGCTGGTGGTAGATGCAGCGGCGGGCGTCTGGTTCCAGCGCGGGGAGTTGGCCTGCGTGGTAGTGGGGGCCGACCGGATCGCGGCCAACGGGGATGTCGCCAACAAGGTCGGAACCTACACCTTGGCCGTGCTGGCCCACGTCCACGGTGTCCCGTTCTATGTGGCCGCTCCCATCAGCACCATAGACCTGCATACCCCCTCAGGGCGGGACACGATGATAGAGCGCCGGCGCCCGGAGGAGGTATCCCATCTGGGTTGGGGGTGGGGGCCGGATAGCCAGGGGCTACCAGCGGCGCCTGAAGGTGTCGAGGTGGACAACCCGGCTTTTGACATAACGCCAGCAGACTACGTCACTGCTGTTATCACGGAGGCCGGGGTCCTGCGGCCGCCCTACCAGGACTCGCTGCAACAGGTCAAGCATGAGTGAGGTGCGCATCGGCATCATTGGGGGTAGCGGCCTCTATGAGATGGAGGGGTTGCGGCAGGTCAGGAAGGTCCTGCCCTCCACGCCTTTCGGCGTGCCCAGCGACGGTATTGTGGTGGGAGAGCTAGAGGACGTGCCGGTGGCCTTTCTGGCCCGGCACGGGGAGGGGCATCGTCTCACACCGGCGGAGGTGCCCGCCCGCGCCAACGTCTACGCCCTGAAGAGCCTGGGCGTGGAGCGGGTCATCTCGGTGAGCGCGGTGGGGAGTCTGCGAGAGGAGGTCCGGCCGCTGGACGTGGTGGTGCCGGACCAGCTCATTGACCGGACCAAGGGGCGGCCTGACACGTTCTTTGGCCAGGGTGTCGTTGCCCATGTCTCCTTTGCGGACCCTGTCTGCCCCCAGCTTGCTGAGGTGCTCTACCAGAAGGCCAGAGAAAGCAAGTTACCGGTCCACCGGGGCGGGACTTACGTGGTGATTGAGGGCGTAGCCTTCTCCACCAGGGCCGAGTCCCAGCTTTACCGCTCCTGGGGCGCCAGTGTCATTGGCATGACGGCGCTGCCGGAGGCCAAGCTGGCCAGGGAGGCCGAGCTTTGCTATGCCATCCTGGCCCTGGTGACCGACTACGACGTCTGGCACCAGGGGTACGGTCAGGTGACCGCAGACATGGTGCTGGCCAACCTCGGACGCAACGTGGTCACTGCGGAGGATGTGCTCAAACAAGTGGTAAGGGAGCTGCCCTCCCAGCGGTCCTGTGGGTGCGGGACAGCTCTGGACACCGCGATGGTGACAGCCGCCCAGCGCGTCCCGACGGAGGCCCGCCAGCGGCTGGGTCCGCTGCTGTCGAGGTATCTGGCGGCAAAGGGGGAGCGCCACTAGCTGCTGCGGGAAGGGACCGGTAGAGGTATCATAGTGGTTTGGGAGCTACAAGTACTCACTGGCCTCCCGCTTGGCCAGCACCGTGGCCCAGCGTAGGAGACCAGTTGGAAAGCCAGGAGGTCAGGCAATGGCAACTCGACAACCAGGTGAGCCCTTCTACCGTGTCAGCGTTGATGAGGCCAAGATGATGGTGGACCAGGAGCGCGATGGCGTCGCGGTGATTGATGTTCGGACGACGGAGGAGTACCAGTCGGGCCACGTGGCCAGTGCGAAGCTGATCCCCGTGGACCAGGTGCTGGAGCGCATCCAGGAGCTACCCAAGGGCAAGAAGCTGCTGTTCATTTGCCAGGCGGGGCAGCGCAGCGCATTGGCCTGCGAGATGGCGGCTGCTATGGGTTTTTCCTCGGATGTGCTCTACAACATCGAGGATGGTACGCCCGCCTGGATTGAGCGGAAGTACCCCACCGAACATGGAATGGACCCGTAGGCGCGGTGTGTGGTCCACCTGGGCCCTTGGGGGAATAGTCCGCACGCCCCCTAGGGCCAGGTATTGCTTGGGGCAGTCCAGACAGAAAGGAACAGATGTGAACAAGGGCAAGCGGCTGGCAGCGCAGAAGCATCGTGCACATCGGCGAAAGACCGAAGTCAGAACAGGCCTGGCACGACGCTTGCTGAAGGGCGATGTCAATCTTGAGCAGGTCAAGAAACTGGCGGGTCCGGCCTACCCGGGGGTCCTGAGGATTGCTGTGGACCTCCTTCAGCGGGAGCAGCCGGCCTCGGCTTCTACCGCCGCAGCGGTCCAGCGGGCCCTGGCCAGCATCGTACCGACGGCCTGGAAGGGTGGCCAGGCTGCTATGGCATTGGCTGCGGCACAGCCGCTGCGGCCGCCACCCGTTCGACCCAAGATGGCCCCCCCTCCTGCGCCTGTTCGTGGTAGGGGGCGGCGAGTCCGTCGTTTTGGTCCTCCGCCGCCTGCTGGTGCGCCGCCGGCCGCTGGTGCCCCTGTGGCGCCGGCCCCAGTCGGGGCGGCTGTCCGGGAGGCCCCTCCCCTGGTGGTGCAAGCTGCGGCAGCGCCGGCTCCAGCCGTAGCAGCCGCCCGGGAGGCCCCTCCGCCGGTGGCACAGGCTGCGGCGCCGGTCCCAGCCCGTGGCGCCCAGACCGAGGCGGAACCACAGCCACAGCCACCCAAAGCCGAGGCCCCCACCGAACGGGCGGAGGCTCCCAGGCGGCGGAGGGTGGCTCCCAAGGCTGAGCCCCAGCAGGGGGAGGCTGCCCCACCGGCGGAGGCAACCAAGCAGTCTGATGTGGCATCTGAGCAGCAGTCGCCCGCGCCAAAGCAGTCAGAGTAGCAGGAGTCAGGGCCAATGGGTCACCCGCCCCTGGTAGAGGGGTTGCTGGACCCCCAGGCATATCCGGAAGAGGAACGTCCAGGCACCGTGGAGATGCTGGAGACCCACATCTCCTACCTGTTCTTCACAGGGCGCTATGTCTACAAGGTGAAGAAGCCAGTGGACTTCGGGTTCCTGGACTTTACAACGCTGGAAAAGCGGCGACACTTTTGCCAGGAAGAGGTACGGCTGAACCGCCGCCTGTCGCCAGGTGTGTACCTGGATGTGGCGGAGGTGAGAGAGCGGGACGGGGGATACTACCTGTTCGGGCCGGGGAACGCTGTGGAGTACGCCGTCAAGATGAGGCAGCTCCCTCGCCAGCGGGCCATGGCCGAGATGCTGCGCCGGGGTGAGGTGCAGGAAGAGCACCTTCGCGCCCTGGCTACAAAGGTCGAGACCTTCCACCGCGGGGCAGAAAGCGGCCCGGAGACCGCTCGCCTGGGAGGACTGGCGGCAGTCCGTGAGAACGTGGCGGAGAACTTTGCTCAGACGGAGACCTATCTGGGCGTCACGCTGACGACGGAGGCATACGACGCCATCCGGGCTTACAGCGATGCCTTCCTTCAGGCCAGGGAGGACCTCTTCCGCCGCCGGGAGCGTGAAGGCCGAGTCCGGGACTGTCACGGCGACCTGCATACCGATCAGGTCTTCCTGCTGAACGACATCGCTGTCATTGATTGCATTGAGTTCAACCAGCGGTTCCGCTACAGCGACGTGGCAGCCGACGTGGCTTTCCTGGCGATGGACCTGGCGTACCACGGGCGGCGCGACCTGGCCCGGGTCTTTGTGGACCAGTACATAGAGCGGTCGGGCGACCAGGAGCTTCGTGATGTCTTGGACTTCTACTGTTGCTACCGCGCCTATGTGCGGGGCAAAGTGGAGAGCTTCCGACTGGACCTACCATCGCTCCAGGACCCGCAGCGGGAGGGGGTCCTTGCACGGGCGGTGCGGTACTTCGCCCTGGCCCGGGAGTACGCCCGCCTGGTGAAGGGGCCAGCGCTCCTTATCACCACGGGCCTCATGGGCACGGGGAAAAGCACCGTTGCCCAGGCGGTGGCCGCGCGTCTCGGCGGGCAAGTGGTCTCCTCGGACGTGGTGCGCAAGGAGCTGGCCGGCGTTGCTCCCACCGAGCGGCGCTACGAGCCCTGGGGTGGGGGTATCTATGGGGAGCGCTTTGACCAGCAGACTTATGGCGCCCTGTTGGGGCGTGCCCGAGAGGCGCTTGACCAGGGGACCGTTGTGGTCCTGGATGCCTCCTACCGCCGCGCTGCCCACCGGCAGCAGGTGCGGGAGCTGGCCCAGAGCATGGGGGTGCCCTTCTTCGCCCTGGAGGTGGTCTGTCCAGAGGAGGTGGTCAGGGGCCGGCTGGCGGCGCGAGAGGCCGCGGGCCGCACGGTGAGCGACGGGCGCTGGGAGCTGTTCCGTCGGCAGCAGGAGGCTTTTGAGCCGCTCACCGAGGTGCCCCCCGAGGAGCATGTGGTGGTAGATGGGAGTTTGCCGCTGAAAGAGATCGGATATCATGCGCTGCGGGCGCTCTACCTGAAGGTGCTCGGCAACCCGCAGTGTCCACAGCCAAGCTGATCGAGGAGCGGCGAATGGCACGTTCGGCGAGCAAGGGAGCGGTAAAGGACTTGGGCCTGGCCCCGGAGGGTGTGCTGCGCATTGAGTGGGCAGCGCGCGATATGCCGGTGTTGCGGCTGTTGCGGGAGCGCTTTGCCCGCGAGAAGCCGCTCCAAGGGCTGAGGGTTTCCGGTTGCCTTCACGTTACTACGGAGACCGCCAACCTGGCCCTGGTGTTGCAGGCCGGCGGCGCCCAGCTAGCCCTGTGCGCCAGCAACCCCCTCAGCACCCAGGACAGCGTGGCCGCCGCCCTGGTGGCCGAGTACGGCATCCCTACCTATGCGGTCAAGGGCAGCGACACCCAGACCTACTATCGGCACATCCACCAGGCGCTGGACCACGCCCCCCAGGTGACGCTGGACGATGGTGCCGACCTGGTGAGCACGGTCCACAAAGAGCGGCGCGACCTGCTGGACGGCGTCATTGGTGGCACGGAGGAGACCACCACCGGCGTCGTCAGACTGCGCAGCATGGCGCGGCAGGGCCAGCTCCGCTACCCCATCTTGGCGGTCAACGAAGCGGACACCAAGCACCTCTTCGACAACCGCTATGGCACGGGCCAGAGCACCCTAGACGGCATCACTCGGGCCACCAACGTTCTCTGGGCGGGGAAGGTCGTGGTCGTGGTGGGCTATGGCTGGTGCGGCCGGGGCGTTGCCCTGCGGGCCAGGGGCATGGGCGCCCAGGTGGTCATTGCCGAGGTGGACGCCGTCCGGGCCCTGGAGGCGGTGATGGATGGACACCGGGTGATGCCCCTCAGCGAGGCAGCCAAGCTTGGGGACATTTTTGTCACCGTGACCGGGAACATCAGTGCTCTCGACCGGTGCCACCTGGAGGCCATGAAGGACGGGGCTATTGTGGCCAACAGCGGCCACTTCAATGTGGAGATCAACGTCAAGGCCCTGGAGGAGATGGCTGTCTCCCGCCGCATGGTCCGCCCTCTGGTGGAGGAGTTCTCGCTGAAGGATGGCCGGCGCCTCTACCTGCTGGCAGAAGGCCGCCTGGTCAACCTGGCGGCCGCAGAGGGCCACCCCCCCAGTGTCATGGACATGAGTTTCGCCAATCAGGCCCTCTGCGTGGAGCACCTGGTGCAGCATGGCCGGGAGCTTGACCCCGCCGTCTATGGGGTGCCCAGGGAGATTGACCAGCAGGTGGCGAACCTCAAGCTGCGGAGCATGGGTATCGCTCTGGACACCCTGACGGAGGAGCAGCGGCGCTACCTGGCCAGTTGGGAGGTAGGGACCTGACGGTCTCATCAGTAGCAAACAGCCTCGGACGGTGCCCTTCTTGGTGGGCCAAGGTGCATAGATTCAACAGTAGACCTGCTCGAACGGCAGGGCTAGAAGGAGGCCTGGTCACGTGGGGATGAGCTTCTTTGAATCTCCTCAGTTCTTGCTTACGTCAGAGTCGGTGACCGAGGGGCACCCAGACAAGGTCTGTGACCAGATCTCTGATGCGGTCCTTGACCTCTGTCTTCAGCAGGACTCGTTGTCCCACGTGGCCTGCGAGACATCCACCACCAGGGGCCTGGTGGTGGTCATGGGGGAGATCACCTCGCGGGGGCATGTGCCCTTCGATGAGGTGGTCAGGGAGACCTTGCGGAAGATCGGGTATACCAAGGCTGAGCACGGTATCGGGTACGACACCTGCGCCGTCATGGTGTCCGTGCAGAAGCAGGCCACTGAGATCGCCCAGGCGGTGCACGACGTGAAGTCGAGCGACCGGGAGGCGGTGGGCGCCGGGGACCAGGGCATGATGGTGGGCTTCGCCTGCCAGGAGAGCGTTGACAGCAGCTCTCTGGACACGGAGTTCATGCCTCTTCCCATCTATCTGGCCCATCGCCTGGGCCAGCGCTTGGCGTTGGTGCGTAAGGAGGGGGTCCTGCCCTATCTTCGCCCTGACGGGAAGACCCAGGTCACCGTTGAGTACAGCCAGGGCACCGTGAAGCGCATCCACACGGTGGTGGTCAGCGCCCAGCATGCTCCGGAGGTAAGCCAGGCCCGCCTGCACAGCGACATTATGGAGCAGGTGATTGTACCAGTCATTCCCTCATTCCTGCTGGACTCGCGCACGGTGTACCACATCAACCCCTCAGGGAGCTTCGTGGTGGGTGGCCCCATGAGTGACACCGGCCTCACGGGACGCAAGATTCTGGTGGACACGTATGGTAGCCTGGCCCGCCACGGCGGCGGCGCGTTTTCCGGCAAAGACCCCACCAAGGTGGACCGCTCCGGTGCCTATGGGGCAAGGCACGTTGCCAAAAACGTCGTGGCGGCAGGGTTGGCCTCGCGGTGTGAAGTCCAGGTCTCCTACGCCATCGGCATCGCCAAGCCCCTGGCCATCTCGGTGGAGACCTTTGGCACTGGGCGCGTGCCGGACGAGACCATCACGGCTCTGGTGGAGAAACATTTTGACCTGCGGCCCTTAGGCATCATTGAGGACCTGGACCTGCGTCGGCCTATCTACCAACAGACCGCAGCCTATGGGCATTTTGGACGGAACGACCTGGACCTGCCCTGGGAACGGACGGACCGTGTGAAGCTGCTTCGGTTACCGCAGCCCGCCAGTGCCGCCGTCCGGCCGCCTCGCTAGGGTCCAATGCTCTTCCTGGCCAAGCCCGACGGGAAAGGCGCGTAGGTTTGAGAGGGGGCGACAGGTTTGACGAGCCCCATCAAGTTTGGCACTGATGGTTGGCGGGGCGTCATCGCTGACGATTTCACCTTTTCCAATGTGCGGCTGTGCGCGCAGGGGCTGGCAAATCATCTGGCGGACCAGGCGGCCCCGACGGTTGTCATAGGCTATGATACGCGCTTTGCCTCCGAGGACTTCGCAGCGGCGGTAGCCGAGGTGATGGCGGGCAACGGCCTGCGCGTCGTCCTCTGCGACCGCGCTACTCCCACGCCTGTTGTCAGCTACTACGTGGCTGTCCTGGACGCAGCCGCGGGGGTTGCCATTACCGCCAGCCACAACCCGGCCCGTTGGAACGGCTTCAAGGTCAGGGTGGCTGGGGGTGGCAGCGCCCCCGATGACGTGGCTGCTGCGCTGGAGCGGCGCATTGCCGAGTTAGCGCCGGGCGCGGTGCGGAGTATCTCTCTGGACCAGGCCCGACGTGAGGGCTTGGTCCAGTCGCTGGACCCATGCCCCCGGTACTATGAGCAGGTGGCCCGGCTGGTGGACCTGGACCTGCTGAAGCGGGCCGGCTTGACCGTGGTGAACGATGCGATGCACGGGGCCGGTGCCGGGTACCTGGCCGAGATGCTGGCCGGCGGCGCCACCCGGGTCATTGAGCTCCGCTCCCAGCGCAACCCCGCCTTCCCCGGCATGCACAACCCAGAGCCGGTGGAGCGCAACCTGGGGTCTCTGCGCGAAGCGGTGGTCAAGGCAGGCGCCTCGGTGGGCCTGGCCTTCGATGGCGATGCCGACCGGCTGGGGGTGGTTGATGAGAGTGGCGGGTTCGTCACGCCGAACCACGTGTTTGCGCTGCTGGCCCTGTACCTGTTGGAGGTGAAGGGGCAACGAGGGACCCTGGTAAAGACCCAGACGGTCAGCAGCATGCTCTTCCGCTTGGGCCAACTCTACGGAGTCCCCGTGGTTGAGACGCCTGTGGGGTTCAAGCACATGGCGCCCCTCATCGCCCGGGGCGAGGCCCTCATTGGGGGAGAAGAGAGTGGGGGCCTTGGGGTCCGGGGCCACATTCCGGAGCGTGATGGGGTCCTGAGCGGGCTTATGTTCCTGGAGATGATGGTCACGCTGCGGCAAAGTCCGTCAGAGCTGGTGTCCTACCTGTTCAGCAAGGTGGGCCCCCACTTCTACCGCCGGTTGGATGTACCGTTCCCCCCGGAACGCCGTAGCGAGATATTGAGGAAGGTTTCTGCGGTCCGCCCGGGCGAGTTGGCCGGCGGGCATGTGGTGCGCCAGGACCGGCTGGACGGCTTCCGCTTTGTGCTGGAAGACGAAAGCTGGCTGGTGGTACGCTTTTCCGGTACCGAGCCGTTACTTCGGATCTATGCGGAGGCCCACAGCGAGGGCCGGGTAGAGGCGCTGTTGGCGGCGGGCAAGGCCCTGGCAGGCGTCGAGGTCTCTGTCCTGCGGGACTCATCCTGAGCCAGGAAGTGTCTGTGCTGGACCTGGACTGCGAGGCGGTGTACACAGCCCTGGACCCCACGGGTTTCCGTAACCGATTGCTGGGCCTTCCCGCCCAGGCTCGCTCAGCTTGGAGTGAGGCTGAAGCCCTGGAGTTGCCGCCGCCCTTCGCCCAGGTCCGCAGGGTGGTGGTCGCGGGGATGGGGGGCTCTGCCATCGGCGGTGCCCTGCTGGCTGACCTGGCTACGGCGGAGGGCAGGACGCCGGTGATGGTCTGGCGCGACTACGGGCTTCCGCCTGGCCTGGAGGAGGGCACCCTGGTGCTGGTCTCCAGCTATTCAGGCGGCACCCTGGAGGCCCTTTCTGCTTTCGAGGGGGCACTGGCCCGGCGTCTGCCCATCATCACCATGACTCACGGAGGCCCCCTCAGGGCCAGGGCGGAAGCGGCCGGAGTCCCGGTCCTGCACATTGGGCACCAGGGGGAGCCGCGGACCGCCGTGGGTTACTCCTTTGTAGGACCACTGGTCCTGCTCCAGCGTCTGGGCTTCCTGGACGACCATACGGAGGGCATCGGTGAGGGGCTAGCGCTGCTGGAGGGCCTGGCGGACTCCTGTGGGCCTGCCAGCCCCGAAGCCGAGAACCCCGCCAAGGCCCTGGCGCGTCGCCTGTGGGGCAATCTGGTCGTGGTGTACGGAGCAGGTCTCCTGAGCAGCGTGGCCCAGCGGTGGAAGACCCAGATCAACGAGAACGCCAAGGCCTGGGCCGTGGCAGAGGCCTTCCCTGAGCTTGGCCATAATGCCCTGGAGAGCTACCGTCATCCAGAGGCTGTGCGGGACCACGCGGTCGTGGTGTTGCTGCGGGCGCCCCTGTTCCCGGAACCCATCCTGCAACGGTACGAGCTGGCCTCCCAGGCCCTGGCCAAGGCGGGCGTGGCCTGCACCACGGTGGAGGCCCTGGGTCGCGGTCCCGTGGCCCACATTCTGAGCACCCTCTACCTGGGTGATTGGACCAGCTTCTACCTGGCGATGCTCTACCGGGAGGACCCGTCGCCTACGCCCACGCTGGACTTCATGAAGGCCGGCCTGTCCAAACCCTGAGCCAGAGCCGCGAACAGCCCTCGGCTGGTGGTTGTGGCAGAGCGCCTCACCTAGTGTCCTGTCTGGCTAATACCTGCACTTGTTCGGCGACACCCGGTAGGGCAGGTTTCCCAACCTGCCCTGGCATGGTCGGGTTGGGAAACCCGACCTACGGATGCTTCAAGATAATGCCATCTATTTGTCCGACGCGACACTAGCTGGTGCCGTGCGCGACGGGGTCTTTTCGTTTTCCCCCTCTCTGACTCTCCCCCGCGCGGGGGAGAGGACAGTCCCCCGGAAATGGGGTTAGGATGGGGGGGCGAATGAGTACAATGAAATGACCCTGCGTTCGCGACGACAAACAGTGTGCTCCAGTGCTGGGGAGCGGTATAATACCGGTACACGCAGGCCAGGTCCCAGTAGCTCAGCGGATAGAGCGGCTGCCTTCTAAGCAGCGGGCCGGGGGTTCGAATCCCTCCTGGGACGCCACCTCTCAACAAGAAAGAAGCGCTGCAACACGTTGGAAGTGTGGCTTCTCGGTGGCCTGGGTGCACCCTCAACAAGACCAGGGCCAGCTCCGGCGGGCTGCCCTGGGTGCGAGGGTACACGGCCCGCCGATAGGTTGTGGGGGTGAAGGGGGTGGCTGGCGCTTCTTGTGAGACAGGCTATCGGCCGAGGCGTATTGACCACGTCGGGAGGGGGGCGCATCACGTTGGGGTCACCGGAAACTCATTGTCTGCGTATCTCCCACAATTACGACAATGGTGGTGATGCTTACCGAACCTAGACCTACCTTATCCCTCTCTATCCCTTTCTATACCCAACAGGGCTATGGTGGGCAGGTACTTTGCGTGCTATGCTCCCAACGCGAAAGGCCAAAGCTGAATTGACCAGGTGAATCGGTCCACGTGGGCTGAAGGGTCCACCATCTCTTTGGGGGGTAAACGATGCAAAGGTTGCTGGCGGTCTTGGTCACTCTGGTCCTGGTAAGCCTCCCCGCTGTGGCGTTGGCCCACGAGGATAGGGCGGTACCGTTCACTGCGACTGGCCAACTTTGTCTTCAACAGCTCCCCTCGGACATCGAGGCTGAGCTCACGCCGACTGGGGTCTGGATTGAGGCCTCAGGCGAACAGCTAGGCGGGAGCATAACCAGCAGCGAGGGGTGGAGTGCGCTGCAGGGAGCCGGCGTTGCGGTTACGGTCAAGGAAGAGGACTCTTTCTTCGACTTCATCACCAATACGTTCCACGGGTACCTCAAGGCAGGGTTGGTCGTCAGCACCCCCGCAGGCGACCTTTCCGGCAAGATCAAGGGCGCTGTTTCGGGCGCCTTCGCCGACCCGGCGAACATCATAGACTCCATCTACACCAGCCAGGTGGTCTTCACCTGGGAGGTGGAGGGAGAAGAGGCCGAAGCGAAAGGCACTGGCAGCGCTCTCTTCACCGCCGACCCTGTCGCCGGGACCTACTGCGGCACCGTCATCTTCAAGGGTATCGTCAAGTAGCTCTGGGAAAAGCAGCGCCCAAGGGCTTGTTGAGCAGGTCCGAAGGAGGAAGGCCGGGACATGAGCCTCCTCTCTGGGGCGAGAGGGGCCTACTTTGACCGAGTGTACCTACCGGTCTACGACTGGACGGTTGGGCGCCTTGCTCCCTACCAACGGCTTCTGGAACGGTGTCAGGACCTCCTGGCTGCTGGCGTGGGCCACAGGGTCCTCAGCATAGGGGTCGGGACGGGCAACGAGGTTGTCCATCTCCTGGGGGGGAATGGGTCGGGTGGCAAGGCGGTAATGGCAGTAGACCTCTCTCGTGCTGGCCTCATGAGGTCGTACCAGAAGGCGCGCTCCTGCAGCGCCTGGCTTGGCGTGTGTCAGATGGACGCGCACCGCTTGGCCTTGGCCGATGGAAGCTTCGACCGGGTCTTGTGCGTCCACACCCTGGACTTTGTAGCGGACCCCGGGCTTGCCTCAAAGGAAATCGTAAGGGTCCTTCGGAAGGGTGGCCAGTTTGTTGCCACTTACCCGATGGGGCGCGGGGGTGCTGGGCTGGCGGCCGAGGTGGGCGGCAGCATCCTGGCCAAGGTCAGGCGGTTGCAGTTGGGGGATGCTGCGCTGGAGTTCTTGGCCGGTGTAGGGGCAGTCGGGGCCTATCTCCCGCTGGCGTTGTCCCTGGGTCCCCAGAGGACGTTTCCCTCTCAAGAGGGCCTTGAGCGGATGCTGGCGGAGTTGGCGCTCTCGGAGTATACCGTCGAACAGGAGAGGGCCTATCAAGACTTCATCGTCTGGGGGAGAAAGTGAACCTTGGTAGAGACTGACTTCCCTGAGGCCCGCTTCTTCCGAACGCTGAACCATGCGGAGCTGTGGCAGCGGTACTGTGGGTTCCTGGACCTCTCCCGTGAAGAGTTCATGGCTATCCAGCAGTACCTGCTGCTGGAGCAGATCAAGCTCGTGGCGGAAACCCCTCTAGCCAAGGCCATCATGGGTGGCAGCAAACCCTCCTCGGTGGAGGAGTTCCGTCGCAACGTCCCCATCACCAGCTACGAGGACTACGCGCCGCATATCAGCGACGGGCGGGAAGATGCCCTGGTGGAGAAGCCGCACTTCTGGTGCCATACGGCAGGCCGGGGCGGCAACTTCAAGTGGATCCCCTACACCAGGGCGGCCTTTGACCGCGTTGCGCGGTATGGGGTGGCCGTTGCTATGCTGGCAGCAGCCGATAGGAGAGAGGATGTCCGCCTGACTCCATCGGACCGACTGCTGGTGAACCTGGCTCCACGCCCCTATGGCTCCGGGTCGCTCCTCTACCACTTCGCCGAGTATTTTCCCTATACGCCAATTCCGCCGCTGGATGCAGCAGAGGACCCGGATTTCCGAAGGCGCACCGAGTTGGCCTTCCGCCTGGCCCTGCACCAGGGCATAGATTACATCTTCAGCCTGAGCAACGTCCTGGTGAAGATAGGTGCAAGTTTCAGTGACCAGCGAAAGCGGCTGAAGTTTACACCCGACCTGCTGGCCCCCTCGGTGTTCTCGCGGCTTGGTCTGGCGTGGCTACGTAGCAAAGTTGCGCGGCGACGTGTCCTGCCCCGGGACCTCTGGGGGCCAAAGGGCCTGATCACCTTTGGCGTGGACACGCCCATCTACGAGTCAGAGTTGGCCCGCTTGTGGGGCCGGGTACCCTACCAGGTCTACGGCACCACCGAGATGCTGATCAGTGCCGTTCAGGGGTGGAACAAGAAGGGGATGGTCTTTGTGCCCGACTTGGCGTTCTGGGAGTTCATCCCGGAGGAGGAGTGGCGAAAAGCCCAGGGGAACGGTAACCACCAGCCAGCCACGGTGCTGATGGACGAGCTAGAGCCGGGCAAGCAGTATGAGCTGGTCTTCACCCACTTCCACGGCATGCCCCTGCTCCGCTACCGAATTGGCGATGTCATTCGCGTGCTGGCCCTGGAGGATACCAATAGTGGAGTGAAGCTGCCTCAGGTGATGTTCCAAGCCAGGGCCAGTGAGATCATTGACCTGGCGGGCTTGACCCAGGTTGATGAGCGCACGCTGCTTCAGGCGCTCGCCAATGCTGAGGTGAAGTACGAGGACTGGTGCGCCAGAAAGGAGTACCGTCAGGGCGTTGGGTACCTGCGCCTGTTCTTAGAGCTGACCGAGCCCAGACCGGCTGAAGAGCTTGAGCGCCTTCTGGAGCAGCAGCTACGCACCATGGACGTAGACTACCGCGACCTGGAGGGATGGCTGGAGCAGCAGCGGGCCGTAGCGGTAACGCTGCTGCCACGGGGCACCTTCCGTCGGTTCTACGATGAGATGGTAAGCCAAGGGGCCACGCTGGTGCACCTGAAGCCGTCACGCATCAACCCCACCCAGGCCGAGGTGGAGCGCCTGCTCCGTTTGGCCAAGACGGCTGACCGGCGATGATCAGCCCGCTGCAAAACCCCGCGTACCTCCTGCCGCCGTTGCTGGCTGCGCTGCTCAGTGTGCTCCTTGGTGCGCTGGTAGGCTGGCGTGCCCGCTGGAGCACCCAGCACCGTTACTTTGCCCTGTTCCTCCTGGGGAACGGGCTCTGGTCCCTGCTGACCTACTTCATGCGGACCTCTCCTGATACCCAGCAAGCGGTGCTGTGGGAACGTGCACTGGTGCCGGTAGCGTTGATCATCTCCCCCGCCTTCTATTTCTTCACGGTGAGCTATACCCGCGGGGAGGTTTTCCGGGGTGCCCGCCCTGTGGCCCTGGCCTTCATCGTGGCTGTGGCAGCCCTGGCAAGCGCGGGGCTGCTGATAGACCGGATGGAAGTGAAGAGCTACGGCTACACACCCATCTTCCATCTGCCGTTCTACCCAATGGTCCTCATGGCCTACCTCTGGATTGGCCTGGGGCTGGCCTCCCTGTACCGAGGGTACCGCGCCGCCAAGGTGTATGAAGAGCGCAACCGGCTCCTCTACATCCTGGTGGCGTCGTTCTTTCCCCTGGCGGGGACCATAGCCGACCTTTTCCCTTCCGCGTACCCCGCCAGCATCCTGGGCAACCTTACCTTTGGTGCCCTCACCATGGTGGCTATGCGCAGGTACCACTTGTTGGATGTCAGCCTGGCGCTGCGCAAGGGGTCGGCCTACCTTCTGGTGAGCACCCTGGTGGCGCTGCCATACGTTGCTATCATTATCATCGTCACCGAGGTCTCGCGCGGCATCAGCGCTCAGCCGGTGGTGCTGTTCGTGCTGATGGTGGTCCTTGCGCTGGGCCTCCAGCCGCTGTGGGGGCTGGGGCAGCAGGTGGTGGACCAGGTCTTCTTCCGCCGCCGATGGGACCTGGTCCGGACCCTGGAAGAGCTCACCCGGCGCAGCCGCAGCGTTGCCGACCTGGAGCGCTCGGCGTACAACCTGCTGGATGTCATCCCTTCCGTAGTCCCCACCGAGGGGTTTGCTCTCCTGTTGCCGTCTGACGGCGAGGAGTTTGTTTCCGTTGTTGCTTCTGGCGCGAGCCTGGCCGGTCTCCACCTGAGCCAGAACAGCCCGCTGGCCCGCTGGCTGGCCAAGCACCGCCGTCCGCTGGAGCACTACTACCTTGACATGGACCCCCTTCTTCTGGCGATGGCCGACCGGGAAAAGCAGCTCCTGGTGGCCAGCCGCGCCCATCTCTTCGTCCCCATGGTCCTGCGAGAGCAACTGACGGGGATCCTCGTGCTGGGACCCAAGCGGGCAGAGGCCCCCTACAGCGTCGACGAGATGCGCTTGCTGACCATGACCAGTGCGCAGGCGGCGGTCCTTTTGGACGACGCCCGCCTCTACCGGACTATCAGCTCCCAGTTTGACCGGGAGCGGCGGCGGCTGGAGGCCTTCGAGGCTGCGGCCCGCCGGCTGGCCCTGGCGGAAGACCCCAAGCAGGCCCTCCAGGGCCTGGTAGACACCGCCAGGAGCCTGCTGGACGCTCGCTACGTGGTGCTCAGCCTCCGCCAGTACGAGGGCGCTCAGGAGGAGTGGATTGCCTCTGGGCGCGTCACGGCGCAGCAGAACGGTGGTGGGCCATCAGGGGATGGGCATGGCGATGGAGACCGGGTGCCGCCACCGGATGCCTCCTTGAATGTCCCCATCAAGGGTCGGGGTGGTTCCGTCGGCGCCCTCTATGCCGTTGAGCACTCAGGGGCTGTGGCGTTCTCCGAGGACGACCAGCGAGTGCTGGTCCTCTTCGCTGTGCTGGCGGAGGTACTGTTCGAGAACATCCGATTGTACAGCGCAGTAGAGCATGAGCGGGGAATGCTAGCAGCCATCCAGGCTAGTATGGCCGAGGGCTTGGTGGTCCTGGGCCCCAGCGAGCGGGTCATTTACCTCAACCCCGCTGCCCGGGACCTCCTTGGCCTCGCTGGTGGCGAAGACGTGCGTGTGGACCTTCGGGAGCTGCTGCTTACGGCGCCGTTGGAAGACAACAGCCGGGCAGCGCTGGAGGGCTTTGTCAGGGCCGTCAAGGATGCTGCGGGCACTGTCGGCACCGCCGAGGTACAGGTATCCGGGCCCCAACCCAGAGAGTTGGCGTTGACGGCGTTCCCCATCCCCACCGCGACGCGGGAGCGGATGCTGGGCCTCCTCCTGAGGGATGTCACCCACGAGCGCGAGATGGAGCGGCGCCGTGACATGTTCGTGTCTGTGGCTTCCCACGAGCTGAGAACGCCCCTGGCCAGCCTGGTGGGCTTCTCTGAGCTGCTGTTGACCCGAAGGTTGCCGGGGACATCCCAGAAGGACTTCCTCACGCGCATTCACCGCGAGAGCCTTAGGCTTGCCGGGCTGGTGGATGACCTGCTGAACGTCTCCCGCATCCAGTCGGGCAAGATCGCCGTCCAACTGGAGACGGTTGACCTCCGACCACTGGTCGAGGAGACTGTGGAGAAGCAACGGTACCTCAGCACGAGGCACCGGCTGGTGGCCCAGGTCCCGCCAGACATACCCAAGGTCCGGGCGGACCAGGACAAGCTCGTTCAGGTGGTGGCCAACCTGTTGAGTAACGCCATCAAGTACAGCCCTCAGGGGGGAGAAGTCAAGGTTGTGGTGAGCCACGAGCCGGAGCTCAAGCGGGTGGTGGTAGGCGTCTCGGACCAGGGCATTGGCATCTCAGAGGAGGACCAGGCAGAACTGTTCAGTAAGTTCCACCGGATCCTTCGCCCTGAGACCGTTGGTATCAGGGGGAGCGGGCTGGGGTTGTATATCGTGAAGGGCCTTGTAGAATTGATGGAAGGCACTGTCTGGATGAGGAGCCGAGTGGGTGAAGGGTCAACCTTCTACTTCTCGATTCCGACGGCCGAATGTCCCTCTGACAAGGGGGAGAGCGGGGCATTGCGCCCGGAGGTTGGACGCCCATGAAGAAGGTAATGGTCGCCGATGATGAAGAGGACATGCGGGCCTTGTTGGCCGCTACCTTTGAAAGTGACCAGTACGAGCTTGTCTTGGCAGAGGATGGGATACAGGCTCTAGAGGTGGCCAGGCGGGAGAAGCCGGACCTGGTATTCCTGGACGTAAGGATGCCAGGACTGGATGGGTACCAGGTCTGCCGAGCGCTGAAGCACGACCCCGCCACTGCTCGCATCAAAGTCGTCTTGGTGACGGCCATGGCCCAGGACCACGACCGGCAGCGCGGCAGGGATGCCGGTGCCGACGACTACTTCACCAAGCCCTTCAGCCCGACCAAGCTGCTGGCCAAGCTGCACGAGCTCCTCGCTGCCGAATAGCCCATAGGGCCCGTTGGTTGTCTGCGGTTGCCCATGCCGGTCATGCTTCGCCGCGCTTAGCATGACAGGACCAAGGCGCTCAATAGCCCCCGCAGCCCTACCGCCCGTCCGCCGGCGTCGTCTATAATGAGTTGTGATACAGCGCACAATCAGCCAGGGAGAGGGCGGAGGCGAATTTCCTGTTGAAACTGCTCTGCTGGCTGGCGCTGGCAGTCCTTCTGGCCATCATTGCCATCCAGTTGGTCCCCTACGGCAAGGACCATGCCAATCCCACGGTGCGAGCGGAGCCTGTCTGGGATAGCCCTCGCACACGGCAACTGGCCGCTCGTGCGTGCTTCAATTGCCACAGCAATGAGACCGCCTGGCCCTGGTACTCCAACGTCGCTCCCATCTCGTGGATGGTCCAGCGGGACGTTGAGGAAGGGCGGGAAGCCCTCAACTTCTCCGAGTGGGACCGCGCGCAGGAGGAGGCGGGTGAAGCCGCCGAGGTGGTGCAGGAGGGGGAAATGCCACCGCGGCTCTACACCCTCTTTCGCCCGACGGCTAGGCTCTCCACCGCCGAGACACAGGCCCTCATTGACGGTCTCATCGCTTCGCTTGGGCAGGTGCACAACAGGGGCGAGAGGCGCCGCGGAGGGGAGAGGGACTAGGTTCTGTTGACATTCTGCCGTTTCTTCCGCTCGTGGTGAGCTTGTCGAACCATGAGCGGAAGGCCGCTGGACCCGCTCGCCCTTCGAGAGCCTCAGGGTGAGCGGACAATGTCAACAGAGCCTAGCGCCCGGGAGGCGCTTCTGGTCGTGTCCATGCCCCTTGTGACGCTGCTCGCTCCTTCATGTTCCCCGGAAGCGGTAGTTGACCTCGGCGTCCGGGATGCTGTACTTGAGCAATAACTGCTCAGTCGCCCTGTTGACCGCGCTGGCCTCAGCATTGGCAGCGCCGAGTTTGCTGGTCTCTAGTCCCAGGCGGGCGGAGTCTCCGGCTGCCAGGGTGTCCTTCAGCTCCGCGAACAGCTCCTGGAAGCCAATCAGCACAGCCTTCGCTTTCTGAAGGTGCACAGCGGTCTCGGGCTCCAGGGGCGAAGGCTGTAGCTCTGCCAGGCGACCGACGGCGCCCTCCAGACTGGTCATGGCCTGGCTGATGGCAGCATTGAAGTCCAGCACGTCCTTGGCGGTGGTCGCACTTGACGGGAATTGGATTTGACTCAGTGTGTCGGCAAGGCTGTTGTCTATCTGGTTGAACTCTCGGAAGTACCGTACAACCTCATCCCGCCTTTGCTCGAATGTGGCGGTAGGCGTGGGCGACGGAGTCGCAGTGGGCGTTGGAAATGGCGTTGGAGTGCCTTTGGAGCAGCCGACCAGCAGTGCTACTAAGGCCAAGGCGGCAACAACGAGGGCTTGCATGGGACCCCCTCGGTGGATGTGTGGCGGACCAAGCTGTTCGCGAATCGTGCAGTTATGCCATTATGCAGGTTCACTTCGGCAGATTGCACACGTCCAGGGCCGTCAACGCCAGCACCTTTGCCACCTGCACCATCTGGCTGATAAGCACGTGGTCGTCCACCTCATCGCCCTGGGGCGGCCCCATGCCCGGACCGTGCAGCACACAGGGGACCCCCGCCTTCCACAGGTGGCACGTGTCGTCGCCACTGTAGGAGAAGGGCAGCACCGTCCCCATCTTGGCCGGCTCGTGGCCGGTGGCCGCGCGGTAGGCGTTGAGCACCGCTGACAAGATGTACTGGTCCCTGGGCAGGTCGAAAGGCTCCATCACCACCGTGAAGGCCCGCCAACGGGGGGACAGGGGCACCTCAATCTCGTACCGGAACTGTGGGTCTTGCTGCTTCACCTGCTCCAGAGAGCGCCGGACGTCAGCGAGCACCGACTCTGAGGTCTGGCCCGGCAGGAAGCGCACGTCCACCAGCGCAGTGCAGAAGTCGCAGGTGAAATTGGGTGCATTGAGGACGTAGTCGTGGCCCCGACCGCCGATAATGCTCCCTACGTTGAGCCGCGGCAAGCCGGGCAGGTCGGCACGCGGTGTGTACGTGAACCTGGTGGCCTTGATGGCGGGGACCGCCTTCAGCATCATCCCCAGGGCGTCAGCCGCCTGCTCCATGCGGCTAATGTGGTAGGAGCGGCCGATGGTGTGGACGGCGAACTCCACCACGCCTGCGTGCACGGTGGCAATGTTGTCTGCGCCCACCGGCTCCGTGACCACCGCCATGTCGGCCCGAGGGCCGTGTTCCATCAGGTAGGTGGTGCCCACGCCTCCCTGGAGCTCGCCCACCACGCAGGCAATGACGATGTCGCCCCTGGGCTTGACGCCGGAGCGTCGCACCGCCTCGGCGGCGCCGATCATGGCCGCGACACCGCCCTTCATGTTGCGGATGCCGGCCCCGTACAGGCGGTCACCCTCTACCTGGGGCCTCCAGGGGTCCCGCTTCCAGCCCAGGGCCAGCGGGTCAATGTCAATGTGGCCGTTGAACATCAGGCTTTTGCCACCGCCGGACCCCTTGAGGATGGCCACCGTCTGGAAGCGGCCTGCCTCCACCTCCTGAAGCTGCACCTGGTAGCCCCGCTGGCCCAGGTAGTCGGCGAGGAAGCGGGCGACGAGCGTCTCTTCGGTCTTGAAGCTGGGGATCTTGATGAGCTCTTCGGCCAGCGCCACGATGGCATCCCGGTCCACGGCATCCAGGGCCCGCTGCATGTCGCCTGGGCTCATGGTGCACCTCCCTATTCCAGCGTCGCCGCTTCAGCTTCCGGCTGATGTGGCCAGACTTGTCACCAGTTGGCCCACGTCCTTGACCTTGTCCAAATCCTCCAGCATCTGAAGGGCCGCCGTGGCCTTGGAACGCGGCAAGATGCCATCGGTAGCATTGTGGAAGCGGTCCCGCAGCTCGGCGCGGGTGAAGGGCCGGTCTACGTAGCCCTTGCAGGTCTCGACCCAGGCGGTAAACTGGCGGCCGTCCTTCAGACGGACCATCACATGGCTGCGGGACAGCACCCTTGGGTCGGCCGCGGCGGCGGCCCGGTCCAGGTTAGCCAGGTCGGGGTGGATGTACAGCTTGATTCGGGGCAGCAGCGCGCGGATGGTCGGGTCCTGGAGTGTGTCGGGGGTGTAGTCCCGGATGTCTGCCCTGCCCCGGGCCAGGACAAGGGCGATCCGGAAGGGGTTGCTGTACTTGGCCTGGTACAGGCTCTGGGGCATAGTGTGCCACATCAGGGTGCCGAAGATGGGGTTGACGCCTGCCTGGACCTCCACCACATCTTCGCCGGTGAGCCTCTCTGAGGCGCGAAGCTGGGTCAGCCACTCCACGATAGGCCCGGCGATGGTGCCGCCTGGTGTTGCCTTGATAATGAACCCTGGCTTCTCCATGAACCACGGGTCCCCGAAGCCCTGCGCGGCCAGGCCCGGATTGGCGCCATCTTGGCCGAAGACCTTGCACCATCCCCAGCGGTGCTCCAGCACATCCTCGACTGCTGTCACACCCTCCTTTGCCAGCAGGGCGGACATGATGCCTCCCAGGGAGGCGTTGCCGCCGTGGAAGGGCTTTGACATGCTTCCAGCCTGGGCGCGGATGCCGGAAGAAGTAGACGCTGCCAGCCCCAGGGCGTGCTCGGCCTGGGCAGCGTCCAACCGAAGCAGCTTGGCGGCGGCGACCGCAGCCCCCATGTGGCAGACGGGGCCGACCGCGTGGAAGCCGAGGTCCATGAAGTGGCTGTGGCCGGCTGCCCGCTCCAGCCGGGCCATGCTCTCCATGCACAGCACGTAGGCCGTCAGAAGCTCCTTCCCGGAGGCATGGCCCAGCTCTCCCGCTGCCAGGAGCGCGCCCAGGACGCCGGCGCTGGGGTGGATGATGGGGGGCACGCCGCTGTCGTCGGCGTCGTTGGCGTGGGCCGTCACCCCATTGGCGAAGGCTGCCCATGGAGCCGAGGTCTTGAGGCCAGCGCCCACCACCGTGCACTGGGGCGCGCCGCCCACCTCCTTGACCAGGGCCACTGCTTTCCTGCTGGCATCTTCGGTGCTGCCGGCTACGGCGATGCCCACCGCGTTGATGAGCAGGTCCTTGGCCTTTTCGGTGACTGAGGCAGGCAGGTCCTGGTACGAGATGGAGGTCACCAGTCGGCACAGCTCCTTGGTGGGGCCCAAGATTCACCTCCTGTTACGTGGTGTCGTTCTTACAAATTCGCGGCTAACGCACGGCGTGGGTCCAGACCACCCATCCGAGGGCCACTCGTCCGCCCCTCTCCCTGGAAAGGCACGGGAAGGCGGCAATGGCGCCTCTATTCTCTCACAAGCTGTCGCAGGGGCCTATCCCTTGGGCTATCCAATCTGGCTGCTGGATGCCCTGGGGCGTATAATCGTTCGTGCCGAGGCACGCTCTCGGCCCTGGAAAGATGGAGGCGTCATGCCCCTGCGCAGCACCTGGCGTCCCAACAAGGACGAGGTGGTGGCCCAAAACGGCCTGGTGACCGCCATGCTGCCCCAGGCAGCGGAGGCTGGCCTGGAGATGCTGAAGCGCGGGGGCAACGCGGTGGACGCTGCTGTGGGCGTGGCGTTCTGCAACATCGTGTTGGAGCCTTATATGGCCTCCATCGCCGGCATCGGGTTCATGCTGGTCCACCTGGCCGCGCAGGGCAAGACGGTGGCGATAGACTTCAGCACGCGGGCGCCCCGCGCAGCGCGGCCAGACATGTACCGGGTACTTGGCCCGGCCCCAGCCGGCGGCACCCTGGCATTCACCGTTGAGAACGATGAGAACATCACCGGCGCCCGCTCGGTGACCATCCCGGCCACTGCGGCGGGCCTCTGCTACGTCCACCGCCTCTACGGGAAGCTGCCACTCCAGCAGGTGATGGAGCTGGCCATTCAGCTAGCCGCCGAGGGCTTCGAGGCGAACTGGCACCTCACCCTGTACATGGCCAACCACCTGGACGAGGTGCAAAGAAACCCGGTGCTGGCCTCTATGTGGACGCTCGGCGGCCAGCCACCCCGCAGCAGCCCGAAGCCCGGCCAGCGCATCGTGCAACGGGACCTGGGGGAGATGCTAAGGTGCATTGCTCGCCAGGGGGCTGATGCGCTCCACAAAGGCGAGGTGGCGGCGGCCATCGAGGAGGCGGTCCGCAAGGGAGGCGGCGTCCTGACCCGGCAGGACTTGGAGGAGTACCAACCGCGGGTGCTGGAGCCGCTGGCTGTCTCTTACCGCGGGTACACCGTGCTCGCTGTGCCAACCCCTCATGGTGCCCCTACGGTCATGGAGGCCCTGAACATCCTCGAGAGCTTCGACCTTCGCTCTCAGGGACACAACAGCGCGCAGTACCTTCACCTACTTGTTGAGGCCGCCCGCCACGCCTTCGCTGACCGCTACCGTTTCCTGGGCGACTGGGAGCACGCGCCGGTGCCGCTGCGAGGGCTTCTGGATAAGGGCTATGCACGTGCGATCGCCGGGCAGGTGGACGCTGCCAGGGCTGTGGTGGGCAAGGACCTGGACCGGGAGCCCTGGGCCTACTACCTGGACCGCGCTCTCCACGACCCGTGGAAATACGACCCGTCGCTGAGACCCGGCACCTCATCCGGCGTCGCCGCGAGCACTACCGAGGAGGGCACCACTCACATCAACGTGGTGGACCGCGAAGGGAACGTGGTCTCCTGCACCCACACCGGCTCCGGCTTCAGGGCCCACGTCATCCCGTCCGGCACCGGGGTCTACCTGGTGGCCGGCATGGGCTGGTTTGTGCCGATGCCCGGCTACGCCAACTCCATTGCGCCCTGGAAGCGGCCCCTGATGAACATGGCGCCGCTTCTGGTGCTGAAGGAGGGCAAGCCGGTGCTGGCCGTGGGGGCGCCGGGGGCGCGGCGCATTATCCACCGCATCACCCAGGTGGTGCTCAATGTGCTGGAGTTCGGCATGGGTATCCAGGATGCGGTGGCTGCCCCTACGGTAGACGCCAGTGGACGGGAGGTGCTGGTGGACACGCGCCTGCCCGACGAGGTGGCGGGCCGGCTGAAGGCGATGGGACACCTGGTCCGGCTGGTTGAGGACGAGCCGGGGTCAACTGACGCCTTCTCCAGGCCCTCTGGGATTCTGCTCGACCACCAGCGGGGGCTGCTGCACGGTGGGGTGGACGTGTTCCGTCCTGCCACGGCGCTGGGGTAACTGAGGCCACAGTGGTGAGGCACCGGCCTCTGTTGGCGTTGGCTTGGTGTGCTAGTGTAGTGTCCCCGAAGTTCGCCGACAATGTCATTGCGAGCCCCGATGAAATCAGGGC
>JACQUK010000039.1 GCA_016210325.1 Chloroflexota bacterium | reverse complement strand
TCGACAAGCTCAGGCCGAACGGTTGGGTGTATCCCTCCGTTCGTGGTGAGCTCGTCGAACCACGAACATTGTTCCATGAACTCATAACTCAGGACACTAGGGAGCATAACATATGGTGGAACTCCAGGAGTTTCAAGAGATATATAAAGACGTGGTGGACTACCTCGTACCGTTGCAGACAGTCTACGAGCAGGCCCTCTACCACATCTTGCTGCGGAAAACTCATCTAGAGGGTTTGACCGGAGTTCGTATAGGCCAGAGGACTTTGGCGAAAATAACTGCGTCACCCAGCAAAATAGGAACTTTCAACAAAGGTAGTGAAATAGGCAGAGTCAGCCAATCCCAAATCAAGACAGTGATTAAATCCCTTGCCAAGAAAGGCCACATCGAGATTGGAGATACGACTTTCGACGGGACCTTTTATAGGGTGAGATTGCCTCGAGATATTCCTGAGTGTCTGGCCCGTATCCAGGACGCACGGCAACAGCATGAAGATGCGGCGCAGAACGACTTTTACACAGTTCCCACAAATAGGTTGCAGGTCTACGAGCGAGACAACTACCAGTGCCGATATTGCGGGCTCGAAGTAACAGATAAGGGCGCCACTTTGGATCATGTCAAACCGGTCTCTATGGGTGGTGACAACTCCCTGGAAAACCTGGTCACTTGTTGTCTCACGTGTAATGCCATCAAAGCAGCCCGTAGCCCTGACGAGTCTGTGCTAGCTCTACTTGAACGTTATAGAGCCGTCCAAGGCCGCAGTCAGAAGACATAATCCATCTGTAAAAGCTGCGGCGCGGGCTAGCGGTCTGTAAAAAGCTCCCTCAACTTCGGCACCAGGTCGGGCCGGAGAAAGTTCGAGTGCTGTACACAGAGGCCTACCATACTGGATTCGAACCTGCCAGATCCAGGTTGACTCTCCTGGATCTACAGGTGTTGCCACCGCTATGGCTGGACGAGCGCACCAAGAGAAGAGCGTTGGTTGCTTCGCACCCCGAGTCCTTCTAGCCGAAGTGCCCCTCTCTCGTGAGCCGGTTGAGCGGCCCCGCTTCCCTCCCCGCTTCCCATGCGCTACAGTATGGGGCGCTGGAAACCCGCTCTGTTGACATCGTCCGCTCACCCTGAGTGTCGAAGGGTGAGTCCCGACCGGTCGGGATCGAACCACGAGCGGAAGAAATGGCAGCATGTCAACAGAGGGATTGAAACCCAAAAGGAGGCCCTATGCTGCACGAGCTGCGCATCTACGATGTGGTGCCCGGAAGGCTCACGGCCCTGAACCAGCGCTTCGCCAACGTCACCATCGCCATCTGGAAGAAGCACGGCATCAAGCCCGTGGCCTTCTGGACCGAGGAGTTCGGCACCTCGAACCGGCTGGTCTACCTGCTGGAGTGGGAGAGCCTGGCGGACCGGGACAAGAAGTGGGCAACCTTCCAGGCCGACACCGAGTGGCAACAGAAGCGCGCCGAGTCGGAGCGCGACGGCCCCATCGTCGGCCGCATCGAGAACCGCATCCTGCGCCCCACCCCCTACTCGCCGCTGCGGTAGGGGCTGTGCCTGGCGGAAAGCGGTGGACCACGTCTCCATACGGGTCCGCGATGGGGACGGTACTGGACCCGGCGAGGTGTCGCCATCCTTCGTGCTAAGGAGGTCCCGATGCAATTGGGATGGCCTGGAGAGCGGAGCGCGGTCCTGGTGGTCCACGGGATTGGCCAGCAGAGCCCCTTCGATGCTCTCGACGCCTTCGTTCAGGGGCTCCTGGCCACCCTGGAGGGCGACGGCAAGCCCGGCGCTGTCACTGCCCGACACCGGGTACGGGACTTCGACGGCCGGACCGAGAACTACATCTCGTTGCTGAGGGATGGCCAGGAAGCCACAGCCATTGACTGCTATGAGTACTACTGGGCCCACGAGACTGAAAGGCGCATCAGCGTCGGAGAGGTCTTCGACTGGCTGGTGACCGTGGGCGCCAGCGCCCAGAGGTACTACGACGACATGCAAGCTCTTGCTGACGCCTACGAGCAGCAGGGGCAGGAGGCCTTTGGGCGACAGTACGTGGTGGCGGGCCGACCACGGTTCAAGAAGTACTGGTACCTGAAGAACCTGGGCTTCGCCCTGAGCATGAGCCGCGTGCTGATGACTCTCCTGGACCCCCTGGCCTCCAGGTTCCCGGTGGTGATGAAGCCAGTGAAGCTGGGCGTCTCCCTGGTCGGTGCGGTGGCGAAGCCCTTCATTGTCGGCTCGGTGGGGGACGTCGCCATCTATACCACGATGGACATGAAGTCCAAGCACTACGAGGTCCGCCAGAGGATCCTGAACGGCTCGGTGAAGAAGCTGAGTTGGCTGCTGACATCACAGGGCAAGGGCGGGCCGGCCTACGGGCGAGTGGTCCTGGCGGGACACTCCCTTGGCAGTGTTGTCGCCTACGATAGCCTCAACCGCATCAACAACGCCATCAACATCGGGCTACTGGAGCCAGGGCTGGCTGGGAAGCTAAGAGGCCTCGTCACGTTCGGCTCGCCCCTGGACAAGATAGCCTTCTTCTTCGATGAGCGGTCGCCCCGCAGCCAGTACCTCAAGAAGCAGCTCCTGGCCCAGTACCATAGCTTCAAGAGAAGGCCAGCCTACCCCAACTGGACGCCACCCCGCACCTTGCATCCCGACATCAGACGCTACCTCGACGGGACCCGCTGGTTGAACTTCTGGGCGAGGCGGGACCCCGTAAGCGGCCCTCTGGACTTCTATGAGATTCCAAAAGGGGACAACCGGGAACTACCGCTGGACGGGCGTTGGGGTTCGGCCCACTCCCAGTACTGGGCCCACCAGCAGATGTACCACGAGATCGTCCGAGACCTGCTGGCTGGGTAACGTTTGGTCCCAGAGTCCACGTACACAAGGTCGTCATTAGCGCCGCTCATCCTGAGATGGCAAAGGGCGCCCTGCTCGTGGGCCGACAGGCCCATGAGCAGGGCGGGGTTGTGCACATACAATATTCGGTCAGGAGGGACTTATGTTCCATGAGCTTCGCACCTACGTGGCGGCCCCCGGCAGGTTGAACGCCTTGCACCGCGAGTTCGAAGAGGTCGTGTTGCCCATCTGGAAGCGGTATGGCATCAAGGCCGTGGCCTTCTGGACCGAGGAGTTCGGCACCAGCAACCAGTTGGTCTACCTGCTGGAATGGGCCAGCCTGGCGGAGCGGGAGCAGAAGTGGACGGCTTCCCACGCTGACCCGGAGTGGAAGGCGGCCGCGGCGCGCTGGGAGCAGGGGCCCGCGAATACCCTGCGCATCGAGAACCGCATGTTGCGCCCCACCAACTACTCGCCATTGAAGTAGCGCCCGTCCGGAAACGAGACCTTCGACCTCACCCGCAACGGTGGGGCATTGGCCGAGGGAGTCATCCATACCGCAGCCATCAGGCTGCGGTCCGAAATCCCAAGTGAGGAGGTCGTGGTGTACCACGAGCTTCGCGTCTATGAGGCCGTCCCTGGCAGGCTCAACAGCCTGCACCGTGTGTTCGCTGACATCATCATGCCCATCTGGAAGCGGCATGGCATCAAGGTCCTTGGCTTCTGGACCGAGGAGTTCGGCACTAGCAACCAGCTAGTCTACATGGTGGAGTGGCGGGACCTGGCGGAGCGGGAGCAGAAGTGGGAGGCCTTCCGCGCCGACCCAGAGTGGCGGGCTGAGCAGGCCCGCTCCGAGAAGGAAGGGCCCAACACCATCCGTATCGAGAACCGTCTGCTGCGCACCACCCCCTACTCCCCGTTGCGGTGAGGCGGTGTCTGGCTGGGCAGGTCCCGACGCCGGCCCTTCCGCGAAGGGGAAGGGCCGGTGCCCACGGTGTGGCCACAGGGTCGCTGTGAGGAAGGCGATGCAGTACACGGAAGTCATGCAGCGGCTCAGGGCGATGTCTGACCCCGAAGCGGTCGCGGGCATGGCGCGGTTTGGCATCAACCCCGCGAATACGCTGGGGGTGTCTGTTCCTGCTATTCGGTCCCTGGCACGAGAGATGGGGAGGGACCATGCAGTAGCCCAGCAACTGTGGGTCTCTGGAGTCCACGAGGCGCGCATCCTGGCCAGCATGGTTGACGATCCGCGAGAGGTCACCGAGGCGCAGATGGAGCGCT
The DNA here is from genome assembly GCA_016210325.1 of Chloroflexota bacterium. Taxonomy (GTDB): domain Bacteria; phylum Chloroflexota; class Dehalococcoidia; order Lucifugimonadales; family HRBIN23; genus JACQUK01. The sequence goes on along the minus strand of JACQUK010000039.1, from coordinate 13,914 downwards.
GGGCGAAGGAGTTCGACTCCTGGGACGTGTGCGACCAGTGTTGCAGCAACCTGTTCGACAAGACCAGGTACGCCTACCAGAAGGCGGTGGAATGGAGCTCCAGAGAGGAGGAGTTCGTCAAGAGGGCGGCCTTCGCCCTGATGGCAGCGCTGGCCGTGCACGACAAGAAGGCGGACGACGCAGCGTTCTTGCGGTTCCTCTCGTTGATAGAAAGGGAGTCTGGTGACAGCAGGAACTTTGTGCGCAAGGCAGTGAACTGGGCGCTGAGGCAGATTGGGAAACGGAACGCCAGCTTGAACCGGGCCGCCATCGGGGCGGCCGAGGAGGTCCAGCAACAGGGCGCCAAGTCCGCCCGCTGGGTGGCCTCGGACGCCCTCCGCGAGCTGACCAGCGAGAAGGTGCAGAAGAGGCTTGCCAGCAGACTCCCGGCCTCCAGAGGCCAGCAACCCTGAGCAGTCCCGACGAGTCGGGAGTCGGAGCAGGACGGCCTTCAGCATACAGGCTTGTTGAGAGTCAGGACAGTAGTACTTACCTGTAAGAAGGTCGAGTACATTCGCGAGACCCTTCGTCCCGACCCGTCGGGCCTCGCAATCGTCCATGCCCCGCTGGATCAGGGCGCCACGAAGGATGAAAACGGCGCTGTGGCCAGGATTCCCTTCCCCCTCGAGGGGGAAGGCTTAGGATGGGGGTGCTGCCCCCACCTCAATCCTCCCCCGCTTGCGGGGGAGGAGGCACCATTTTCGTAGGAATGACCATTCGTAAACGTATTTCGGAGACGGGACACTAGGCGGCGAGCACAGTGGCCACTCCCTTGAGCGTGGGGTGCTACGCGCGGTCCGGCCGGTAGCCCGGGTCATGCGGGAGGCCCCGCTGGTTCGCTGCCTGTTCGGCAAGCTGGTCGCAGCGCTCGTTCTCCGAGTTCCCGGCGTGGCCCCTTACCCACCGGAGCTCCACCTGATGACGTTCGCATAGCCGTATGAGGCGTTCCCAGAGGTCTGGGTTCACGGCCCTTTCCGTCTTGTTCCTCCACCAGCCGTTCTTCCGCCACCGCGCTGCCCACCCTTTGGACACAGCGTCAACCAGGTAGCGGGAGTCGCTGTACAGAGTGATGTGGCAGGCTTCCTTGAGGGCTTCGAGGCCCGCTATTGCGGCCATGATTTCCATGCGGTTGTTAGTGGTGAGGGCAAAGCCCCCCTGAAGCTCTTTTCTGTGACGACTGCCCCTGGCACCGTCTTCGTATATCAGCACGGCGGCGTAGCCGCCGGGCCCGGGGTTGCCGTGGCACGCGCCGTCGGTGTAGAGGGTCACCTGATGCAACTGGTCCGCTGACACGTGTCTCTCCCTGCAAGGTCTCCAAAGGTGGTCGAAGTGGCCAGCGATCTCTGGTGGGGTCGGTTCCCTCAAGCTCGGCACCAAGGCGAACTTTGGTCTTGCTGCCGTGGTCATTAGAATGGCATCACCCCGCCGTTGCCCCCGCAGCAAAGTACGTGCGGTACAGGTCAGCGTAGCGGCCGCCTCGCGCCAGGAGGTCCTGGTGGGTGCCCTCCTCCATGACCTGGCCCTGGTCCAGCACCACGATGCGGTCAGCGTTGCGCACCGTGCTGAGGCGGTGAGCAATGACAATGGCGGTGCGTGCCCGAAGCACCGTGCGAAGGGCCTCCTGGACCAGGGCCTCCGTCCCGCTGTCAATGCTGGCCGTGGCCTCGTCCAAGATGAGGATACAAGGGTCAGCCAGAAGGGCCCGGGCAAAGCTGACGAGCTGCCGCTGCCCCATGCTGAGGTTCTGGCCTCGCTCCTGGAGCACCGTGTCGTAGCCCTGGGGCAGCTTCATAATGAACTCGTGGGCGCCCACGGCCTCTGCTGCTGCCACCACCTGCTCGTCGGTGGCATCCAGCCGGTTGAAGCAGATGTTCTCCTTCACCGTGGCGCTGTAGAGGAAAGGCTCCTGGAGCACCATGGCCATCTGCCTCGCCAGCGAGGCCCGGGTGACGTCCCGGATGTCGTAGCCGTCCACCGTGATGCGCCCAGCGGTCACGTCGTAGAAGCGGGCCATCAGGGCCGTGACGGTCGTCTTGCCGGCGCCCGTGGCCCCCACCAGGGCCACCGTCTCGCCCGGGCGGATGTGGATGTCAATGCCCTTCAGCACCTCCACGCCGGGGGTGTAGGCGAAGCGGACCCCCTCGAAGCGTATCTCGCCCCGCACCGGTGGTAGCTCTTTGGCCTCCGGAGCGTCTTGCACCTCCGGGCGGGTGTCTAGCAGCTCAAAGATGCGGGTACCGGAGACCATGGCCCGCTGGACCTGGGTGTACTGCATGGTGAGGTTGCGGATGGGGTCGAAGAACCGTTGGATGTAGAGCACAAAGGCTATGACGGTGCTCACTGCCAGGGCGCCGTTCATACTCATCACGCCGCCGACCCCCACCACCAGGGCCATGCTGGCGGCGGTCAGTACCTCCACCACGGGCAGCACCGCTGCGGACAGTCGGCCCGCCTGGATGTTGGCGTCCAGGTGTTGCGCGTTGTAGCGGTCGAAGCGCTGAATGTTGGTGTTCTCTCGGCTGAGGGACTGGATGACCCGGACCCCTGAGATGTTTTCCTGGAGATCGGTGTTGACCAGCGCGATGGCCCGTCGCACCTCCATGAAGGAGCGGCGCGCGTACCTCTGCCAGACCACCATGACGCCGAACAGCACCGGAATCACCGCCAGGGCGATGGCCGCGAGCGGGACGTTCATCAGCAGCAGGGCGGCGACGATGCCCACCAATGACAGGAGGTCGGCCAGGCTCAGCACCATCACCGAGAGGAACTCCTGAAGCTGGACAACGTCGTTCTGCACGCGGGACATGACGCGCCCCACCTCGTTGCGGTCGTAGAAGGAGACGGAGAGACGCTGGAGGTGGTGGAACATCTGGCTGCGGAGCGAGTACAGCACGCCCTGGCTCAGCTTGGCCAGGGTGAGCTGGTGAAAGTACCCTGAGACGAAGTTGATGAGCGCCAGTGCCAGCAGGGCCAGGGCTGCCTGGCCCAGAAGGTGGAGGCTCCTGGATACCAGCAGGCTGTCTATGCCTATCTTGACCAGCCAGGGCACGGCCACGCTGGTGGCCGTATTCACCAGCAGCAGTGGAATGCTGATGGCTGCCAACCGCCAGTTCGGCTTGACGTATTTGAACAGGCGGATGACGACCTGGTGGTCGTACAGCTTCCCCAGGCCCTCCTCTTCCAGGGCCGAGCCCAGCCGTCCGTGCATCGCCCAGTGCATCAGAAGCCCTCGCGTTATCTTGCCCGCTTGTAGTGGGCCGTTAGCTAACCCTGTTCAAGGACAAGCGCCTTTGTTTTCTGCGGCCACAAGGCAACCCCGGTAACTGTTCTACCTCTTACGAGCCGTCCCCGTCGCCAGGTGCCGACATCGGGACCCGCTCCTCCTGGGGAAGGAGTTGCAAACGGTAGACATCCTGGTAGAGGCCGGGCTGCTGCACCAGCTCTGCGTGGGTGCCCCGCTGAACGGTCTCCCCGTCCTGGAGCACCAGGACCAGATCAGCGCTCTGGAGGGTTGTCAGGCGGTTGGCGATGACGAAGGTGGTCCTGCCTTTCATTACCTCCGCAAGGGCCTGACGTAGCAGGTGCTCCGTGTGGGCGTCCACGCTCGAGGTGGAGTCGTCCAGGATCAAGATGGGTGGGCCCAGCAGCAGGACACGGGCGATAGCCAGGCGCTGCCGCTGTCCGCCGGAAAGGGTCACCCCGCGCTCGCCCACGTGGGTCTCGTAGCCCTGGGGCAGGGTGGCGACGAAGTCATGGAGCTGGGCCAGCTTCGCAGCCTCCACCACCTGAGCGAAGGGGATGTCCGGCCGGCCGTAGGCGACGTTCTCGCGGATGGAGGCGGAGAACAGGAACACGTCCTGGAGCGCGATGCCCACGTTGCGCCGCAGTGAGGCGAGAGTCACGTCTCGCACATCTGTGCCATCAATGGTGACCCGCCCACGGGTCACGTCGTAGAAGCGCGGGATGAGGTGGACGACGGTGCTCTTGCCGGAGCCTGGCGCCCCCACCAGGGCCACCACCTGCCCCGGGCGGGCCTCGAAGCTGATGTCCCGCAGCACCGGCGGGCCGGTGCCATCGTTGTACGAGAAGCTGACGTTCTCGAAGCGCACGTGGCCATGCACTCGCCCCAGGTCGTGGGCGCCGGGCCGGTCCCGCACCGGCGACCGGGTGTCCAGCACCTCGAAGATGCGCTCGCCGGACGAGACCCCCCGGGAGAGGGAGTTGACCACCCAGCCGGTCATCCGCACGGGCATCGCCAGGATGGTGAGGTAGAAGATGAACTGGGCCAGCTCACCCGGGGTCATGGTGCCAGCCAGCACCTGTCGTCCGCCGAACCAGAGGACCAGGGCGGTGGCGGCGGTGAAGGCCAGCGTCAGTTGGGAGGAGTTGACCGCCTGGAGCCGGCTGGCCTCAACGCTGGTGCTGGCCACCTCCCGAGCTGTGGCGTCGAACTTTCGCTTCTCAAACTCCTCCGCGCCAAAGGCCCTGACGACCCGGGCCCCCGTCAGGTTCTCCTGGAGGACAGTGGTCAGCTCTCCGGTGAGCTGCTGTACCTGGGTCCAGATGCGGCGCATGGCCCTGGCGATGACCGTGGTGCGCCAGGCAGCGAAGGGGATGAAGGCCAGGGCCATGGCAGTCAGCTTGACATCCAGGAGGAACAGCAGGGCCGCCGCACCACCGATCAGCAGCACTACCTGGCCGGCGCGGAGCAGGCCCATGCTGACGAACCAGCGGACCCCCTCCACGTCAGCGGTGGCACGGGACATCAGGTTGCCGGTCTGCTGCTGGTCGTGGAAGCCGAAGCTCAGGCGCTCCAGCTTCTGAAAGAGGGCGTTGCGGAGCTCGTAGGCGACTCGCTGGGACAACCATTCGCCCAGGTAGGTCTGTCCGTAGCCCAGGAGGCCACGCATGGCGCCCACCAGGACGATGAGGAGGGCCAGGACAACCAGTCTTCCCTCGCTCCTGGCCAGGAAGGCGGTGTCCACAGCGCTGCCCAGGAGGCGAGGCAGCAATAGGGCGAAGGCGGTGGCCCCCAAGAGGCAAAGGTAGGCCAGCAGGAAAGGGACCGGGTGACGCCATGCCAGCGCTGTGACTCTCCCCAGGACCCGCATCGAAGGCTTGCTCTCTCTGCCACACTTCCGAAACGTTTCGACCTGTCCCAATTATACGATGCCTGCGCCCCCATCCGCCTGGTGGACAGCGGCCTACGCTGGGTAGGGTGGCCCATCCTTGGGGCTCAGGTGAGCATGGTGCGGAGTGCAGAAAGGCCCGTCATGGAGGTTCAGGAGGTGCGCGTCAGCGGCGGCTCCGGTCAGGCTCGTATGCTGTCCCGGAGGTTCAGCGCACAATGCGCTGGGCCTGCGAGAACCTGTCTGCCCGCTCATCCTGAGCTCGTCGTAAAGACGAGCGGCCTATACTAGGCATTTCCAGACACAGCACACTAGGGCTGGCCCTCGTCCTCGGGAGGTGCCACGCCCTGTCGGAGGGCGGCCAGAGCGGCCTGGAAACCCTGCTGTGATGTCTGCAAGGCCTGCTCTAGCTGCTGACGGTAGCCCGGTGGAGCACGCATCATCGTTTCTTGCAGGGCACGCTCATGCTCCTCAGAGCGTTCCTTGAACATGCGCCACATCTCCCGCCGCATCCGCTCTTGGCGCGGGTCCTGGGGCGGCATCGGGGCAGGCGAGGCGGTCGCCACCGGAGCGGCAGCCCCGTTGTCGCGGGACTTCTCCTGTTCCGTCTGGGCAAGGTTGGCCCCAGGACCCGGTCCGGGGGCGCTCGCTAGCCCTTGCAACGCTACCGCGACGGCATATCTGCGACCGTTGGCCCGCAGCTCTTGCGCCAGGTGCTCAAGCCGACCCCGGTCCGCGCCCTGGCGGGCCAGCACCTCCATCTCCCAGGCCCGGTCCATGGTGATGCGGGCGTAGACCCTGGCCTTGTCCTCGGGCGCCCTGGCTAGGACCAACACGACCCGCTCCCTGGTCAACTTGACCGGATAGAGGGGGTCTCCCGGCACGGTCCCGCCGGAAGCAGTGGCGGTGCCCCAGGCCACCAGCGCCAGCACCAGCACAGACAGGGCCGGGGCCAGCACCAGGGGACGGGACAGCCAGGCCAGACGTGGCCGTGCGCGGTGCACCTGGCGCTCGCGATGGGCCGCCAGGACCCGGGCAAGCACCGCCGCTCTGGCCTCCGGCCGAAGCTTCAGGCCCTCGGCGGAGGCGGAGATGGTCCGGGCCGTGTGCAGCAGAGGCGCCAGCTCCTGGGCCCACTCCGGGAAGAGTGCCAGGCACTCTTCCGCCGTGGCGCCCTGCGCCATCCGGTCCAGGCACTGCGCAAAGACCTCTTCAGGCATCAGCCTTCTCATCACCCGCTCGCTGCATTTGTGAGTGCTGGGGGACCAGGAGCCGCCTCAGGGCTTGCACAGCAGAATGCTGAAGGGCCTTGATGGCATTCTCGTTGCGGTCCATGACAGCGGCGGTCTCCGCCAGGGAAAGTCCAGCAATAAACCGCAGCTCCACCGTCTGCCGCTGGAGGTCCGTGAGGTGGCGCACAGCGCGACGGAGTTGTTCGGCGTCCAAAGTACGGATTGCCGTCTCCTCCACGTCCTGGTGTGCAGGCAGCGCGGGCATCTCCTCCAGCGGCACCATCTCGCTGGCGTTGCTCTTGCTGCGGTAGCGGTCAACCACCAGGTTGTGCGCGATACGAAAGACCCATGCGGCGAAGGGCCGGCCGCGGGCGGTGTAGCTTGGCAGTCCTTCCAGGACGCGCAGGAACGCCTCCTGAGTCAGGTCCTCCGCCTCAGCAGTGTTGCTGACCCGCACTCGCATGTAGCGGTACACCTTATCAACAAGCAACTCGTACAGACCGGCAAAGGCCTGCCCGTCACCCTGCTGGGCCTTTCGCACCAAGTCATCAACGTCGTGCACGCGGACTCCCAAGGCTGGACTGCCCCCGTGATTGGGGATGTCCCGTGCACATACTATAACGGCTCGGACGGCGCGGGGATAGCGGGTATGCCACCCCGATGCTATAATGCGACTCCATTAGGGAAGAGGGCATGAGTGTTCTGCAACAGGCGCAACAGAACAAGCAGATAGACTACGCCATCTGCCCCATGACCCTGGAGGACGTCGGCAGCGTGGCGGAGGTGGAGCGGGAGGCCTTTCCCACCATGAGGCCCCCGACCCCGTTTCGGCAAGAGCTAAGCAACCGCCTGGCCCGCTATTTGGTGGCGGTGAAGCGGGCTGACCTTGAGGCCAGTGGCGCTCTCTCCAGGCGCGCACTCCTAGCCGGCGCTGCTGCCCCGCAGCCCTTTCTCCAGCGCCTGACCCACCGCCTCAGTCAGATGTGGAGGGGCGATGGGGCAGCGCAGAAGCCGGCAACACAGCGCCCCGTGGCGGGCTATGTGGGCCTGTGGCTTGTGGGGGATGAGGCCCACGTCATGGCGATTGCGACCCGGAAGGCGGTGCGCCGTCAGGGTATTGGAGAGCTGCTCCTCATTGCTTCCATTGAGTTGGCTGCGAAGAAGGGCGCCGATGTGGTGACTCTGGAGGTGCGGGTGTCCAACAGTGGGGCCCAGGCCCTCTACGAAAAGTATGGCTTCCGCCAGGTAGGCCTGCGCCGGCGCTATTATACCGATAACAACGAGGATGCCCTGATCATGTCCACGGACTCTGTCCGGAGCCCTCAGTTCCAAGAGCATTTCCGTAGACTGATGAGTGTGCACCAGCAGAGGTGGGGGCATGCCACCCGGACCATCGAGTAGCCCCTGGGCAACTGTAGTACCCCTGAAAGCCGTGGGGTGTGGGCCTTGACTCGTGCGGACCCAGGGTGGTGCCGCCCAAATGATGCTGATTGTGTGGTGGCTCTTGCCTCTTTGTGACGATAGGCCACTCGCGAGAGACCCCGGACGTAGGGATGGGCGGACCGATGGCTATTAGACAGACCCCTGTGCGGTCTAATGTTGTGAATTACCTGTGGCGAATGGACCCAGTCTTCCGCAGCTTAGTCCTTTGCCCGTGGCTCAACGCCGAGACCGGCCAATGAGCAATTTCATGAACGGGCACAAGGGGGGTAAAGGCCCATTGCCACAGGACGCCAAGTTTTTCGATGTCGGAGGTACACTCGATGCAACCTGTTCACGTTCTCAAGGGGTTCTTGGCATCCTGGTTGGTCTTGGTCACTGCTTCAGTGGTCCTGCTGGTGGGGTGTCGCGCCACGACTCCCTCCGTCACTCCGACGACTCCACCTGCTGCGCAGCCCTCCGCCACTGCAACGCCGCAAGCGACGCCGCCCCCCTCGCCAACGACTGTGCCTACTCCTGTGGGCGCGCGGGGCGGCACGCTGAGCTACGCTATCCAGGAGGATATGCGCAGCTTCGACCTTCAGGACCTGGGTACCAGCTACGCAGACATACAGCCTGTGGCGCCGCTGTTCAATGGGTTGGTCAGCTACAACATGTACGACTACCCCTCCATTGAGTCCGACCTGGCAGAGAGATGGGAGCTGGGCCAGGGCGATACGACCATCACCTTTTTCCTGCGACGGGGCGTGACCTTCCATGATGGCTCGCCCTTTGCGTGCCGCGATGCCGCCTACAGCCTCCAGAAGCTGGTGGACCCGAAGCGGAGCAGCATGGCCGGCAACTTCGCCATCCAGGATGTGCGCTGCACGGGAGACTACACCCTGGAGGTCCGCCTGGCCCGCCCGCAGGCCGCCATCCTGCCGCTGCTGGCCAGCAGCCGCTCTATCATCGTGAAAGAAGGGTGGGCTCAGGGCCACGACCAGAAGGACGTCGCCTTCGCCGTCGGCACCGGCCCCTTCCGTCTCAAGTCCCGGCTGCCGGGGGTCGCCATCGAAGCGGAGCGCAACCCAACCTACTGGAAGAAAGGCCGTGATGGAGGGCAGTTGCCCTACCTGGATGGGGTGCGTACCCTGGTGGTCCCAGACCCCACGACCATCTTCGCCAACTTCCGCACCGGCCAGCTCACCCTCACCGGCATCGGCAGGAACCTGACCAAGTCCGATGCAGAGGCCCTCAAGGCGCAGTACCCTGACGCTGTGGTGGCCCTGGGCCCCCGCAGCGCCTGGGACAACTTCGTAATGAACGTGCGCAAGCCGCCCTTCGACAACCCCAAAGTGCGACTGGCCGTGGCCTTGGCCACGGACCGACAGAAGATGGTCCAGATTGCCGCCGAGGGCTGGGGCACCGTTGGCGGGTACATGATGCCCCACATGCCCTTTGCCCTGCCCCAAACGGAGCTGACGCAGTTCCCGCAGTTCGGAGCGGACATGGAGGGGCGACGCGCCCAGGCCAGGGCCTTGCTGGAGGGCGCCGGCTACGGCGGCGGACTCACCGTGGAGTACCTGGTACGCAAGGGCGAGCCCTACCAGTCCGCTGCCGTTTCCCGCCAGGATGACCTGAAGAAGGTGGGCATCAACCTGGACCTGCGTGTCCTGGATGCTGGCACCATGTACAATCGCGCCTTCAGCCAGGACTTCATCAGCTACACGCTGGCGGCTGCGGCCACGGTAGATGACCCCGACCAGGTGTATGCATTTTTCCTCTGCTCCTCGCCCCCGCGCCAGAACGTGGGCGGCTATTGCAACCCGAAGGTGGACGAGCTTTATGGCCAGCAGAGCGCATCGTTCGACCCGCAGCGGCGCGTGCAGCTCAACAGGGAGATTGAAAAGCTGCTGCTGGCAGATATTCCAGAGGACCGGGGCTACTTCTGGTGGTCGGCCATGGCCTACTGGGGCCGTGTCCAGAACTGGGTCCAGGTAACGGGAGTCACCGTGTACAGCTTCTCGCGCCTTGAGCAGGTGTGGTGCCGGGAAGGCCGCTGCCAGTAGCGCATAGGCGGGGCCATACCGGCGGGTCAGAGGGACTTCCCCCCGCTCGGTCGTGGTGGAGTAGACGAGGTTTCAGGAGGCCCCGTGTTCCGCTATCTGGTGCGGCGGCTGGTGCTCATGGTGCCCACACTGCTGGGGGCCATCACGTTGATCTTTGTTATCTTGCGCGTGTTGCCTGGCGACGTCGCAACGCTCATGGCGGGCGGCGACGCCGCCGGGCAGGTCAGCGAGGAGCGGGTAGCAGCCATTCGCCATGAGGCCGGGTTGGACCGCCCGCTTCTGGTGCAGTACCGGGACTGGCTGTCCGCAGCCTTCCGCATGGACTTTGGTAAGTCCTTGTGGAGCGGCTACTCGGTCCGCCACGAGCTGGGCCGACGCTACCAGGTGACGGCAGCCCTGGCAGTGCTGGCTTTCCTGGTCTCCCTTGCGATAGCCATACCCACTGGCGTTCTGGCGGCCCTCAAGCAGGACACCTGGGTAGACTACGCGGTGAGGGCCTTCGCCATTGGTGGCATCTCAGTGCCCAGCTTCTGGCTCGCCCTACTCGTGCTGCTGGCCCTAGTGCATTACCTGGGGTGGACACCGCCCATTAGCCTGAGCCCTCCGTGGCGGGACCCCTGGCTGAGCCTGCGGCAGTTGGGGGTCCCTGCCCTGGTGGTGGGTTACCATCTTTCGGCCCTGGTGGCCCGCATGACCCGGAGCTGTATGCTGGAGGTCCTGCGCGAGGACTTCGTCCGCACAGCGTGGGCCAAGGGGCTTTCAGGGTGGGCCGTAGCCACGCGCCACGCTTTGCGCAACGCCATGTTGCCGGTGGTGACCCTCCTGGGCGTAGAGGTGCTGGTGCTCCTTGGCGGCATTGTGCTGGTGGAGACCGTGTTCACCGTACCCGGCATCGGGCGCTATCTGGTGGACTCTATCACCTACCGTGACTACAATGCGGTCCAGGCCATCATCTGGGTGTTCACCCTCTTCGTCCTGGTGGTGAACCTGGTGACCGATCTTGCATACCGTTACCTTGATCCCCGGGTCCGCTACAGCTAGGCCAGGTAATGGCGCTGCGAGGAAACCGTGCAATCGGTCCCGGAGGCCTATTATCCCCACATGCCAGGCCTGGTGGCCAGGGTGCCCGCCGGGGCCAAGGCCCTGTGCCACTTTGCGCGGCGCAAGCCTCTGGGCGCTCTGGGCCTGCTGGGGTTCGTGGTCTTGAGCGCAGCGGCGGCGCTGGCACCGCTGCTAGCTACCCATCCCCCTGACCTGAACGATGTGACAGCCCTGGTCCGCCCGCCGTCGTGGCAGCACTGGTTTGGCACCGACGCCTTTGGGCGGGACGTGTTCAGCCGGGTGGTCTATGGAGCGCGCATCTCGCTGGCGGTGGGCCTGGGGGCCACGGCCCTGGGCAGCCTGGTGGGTGCCATCCTGGGGCTGGTCAGTGGCTACGCGGGCCACCAGGTGGACGCCCTGCTACAGCGTCTGGTGGACGTGTTGCTGGCGGTCCCACCCCTGGTGCTGGCCATGGCGTTGGCCGTGGCCCTGCGGCCATCCCTTGGCACACTGGTCATTGCCATTGCCGTACCGGTGGTGCCCCGGATGGCCCGTGTGCTCCGGGCCAGTACCCTGGCGGCCCTGGGGCATGCCTACGTGGAGGCGGCGGTGGCCTGCGGCAACCCGCCCTGGCGAATCGTCCTGGTCCACATAGCGCCCAATGTGGTATCCCCGTTCATCGTCATGGCCTCCGGCACCGTTGGTACGGCCATCTTGGCAGAGGCCTCCCTGAGTTTCCTGGGCCTGGGTGTGCCGCCCCCGGCGGCCACATGGGGGCAGATGCTCTCCGGGCAGGCGATGCGACTCTTTGAGACTGCCCCTTGGGTTGCCCTGTTCCCTGGGCTGGCCATCAGCCTGGCGGTGTTCTCGGTGAACCTGCTGGGGGATGCCGTGCGGGATGTGCTGGACCCCAAACAGCGCGGCGTGTGACCGCCAGCAAGCTGCTGGGAGCCGCCCCCATCCTGACCTTCCCCCCAAGGGGGGAAGGGATCCTTCCTCTCCCCTGCCGCAGCGGGGGAGAGTCAGAGAGAGGGCGAAGGCGAAAAGAGCCTGCCTTGGACAGCGAGGCTACTTGACAGGGGGGGGAAGGTATGGTACAAGAGGCACAATAGGCGCGGTGGCGGTGGTGGTGCTACACCCAGCGCATTGCTCACATCGGTGAGCGGGTGCTGTTTCAGAAAGCAGACTCTCAGTCTGAAGTCCCAACGGTTCCCTTGCACTACCTACCCAAAGCAATGCTTTTTACGCCACCGCTTGTGAGGTACTGTAGGGTTATCGGGCCAGACCCGGTGGCAAGGAGGTGATAGCAGCCAGATGGTGGGCACGGCCCCTTAACGGGAAGCAGTGCGCAGTAGTGTCCATTGGCTGACTCTTGAGGTCCCGCCCAACACTGGCGAGTTCCAAGCAAGGATCTGCCCGCAGCGGGGACATGGCAAACGAAGGGAGGAATTCTATGCGACGTACCCTGCTGGTATCTGGTCTTCTCATCGCAACGTTGCTCCTGCTAGGCGTGGCGTGTCGCCAGGCGGCCCCCACCGCGACGCCAACCAGGCCGGCCGCTACGCCGACGGCCACCAGGCCGCCGGCGACGCCAACCCCCACCACGGCGGTAGTCCAACCTACGGCTACGCCCACCACGGCGGTGGCGCAGCCGACGGCCACGGCGGTAGTGCAGCCCACGGCCACGACCGCCCCCACTGGGCAGGGAACGCCTATTGACACGCTGGTAGCCCAGGCCAAGGCGCGCGGCGAGGGCGCGCTGCATCCCTATGTGGTGGAGCAGATGGCGAAGCGGAACATCCCTGGCCGCAGGCCCCCCTTGCCCACCACGCCACCCAAGTACGGCGGTGTTGGTGGTGGTGGGGGCTTCCCCAGCATCCAGGCCTTCGGCACCATTGACAACCTGGACCCCTTCTCCACGCTGCCGAGGCTCCTGGACGCCGCCATTGCCGACAAGCTGGTAGACTTCCGGGGGATTGGTGCCCAGTTCAGTCCGGCCACGGCCGCCTTCGCTCCGGTGGCCGCCCAGTCCTGGGAGTACAAGGACAACCAGACGGTCAGCATCCACCTGGCCAAGACGGCCAAGTTCCACAACAAGCCGCCGGTCAATGGGCGGGCCGTGACGGCTGCCGACTGGGTGTGGACCTTTGAGAAGATGCGTGCCACGCCCGCTGTGGCTGCCATCGCCAACCTGTTCGAGCCGGTAGACGGGTTCAAGGCGCTGGACGACTACACCCTTGAGGTGCACACCAAGAAGCCCTTTGCCGGCCTGTTCCTCCAGTTTGCCAACCCTCGCTTCGCCGTCCTGCCCCACGAGATGTATGACGGCGGCAAGAGCCCGGCAACCGAGGCAGACCTGATTGGCAGCGGGCCGTTCATGATTGACAAGTTCACGCCGGGCAGCGAGGTCCGCTTCAAGAAGAACCCCGACTACTGGGGCTACTGGAGCGGGATCAAGGACAACCTGATTGTGGAGACCCCCACCCAGTACAAGCTCCCCTTCATGGACGGGGTAAGCTGGCTCCAGATCCTGGACGAGGCGGCCATGGACGCCGGCTTCCGCGCCCAGAAGATTGACATGCTGGGGTGGCAGCGCTCCATTCGCAAGCCCCGCTACGAGTCCCTCTCCAAGACCAACCCCGACGCCACCTGGACCATCTTCCTGGAGATCAGCAACCGCCGTCCCTGGGTGTTCCGGGTAGATGAGCCGCCGTTCGACAACATCAAGCTGCGGCAGGCCGTCTCGGCCGCCCTAGACCAGAGCGGCATGTGCGATGGGCCCCACGCTGGCTGGTGCATACCCGGCGAGTACATCTACGCCGGGGCCGGCGAGTGGTTCCTGCCCAACACCGAGTACGGCGAGGGTGCCAAGTACAGCTCCTACGACAAGGAGCTGGCCAAGAAGCTGCTGGCCGAGGCCGGCTACAAGCCCGGTGAGCTGACCATCAACTTCGAGACGGCGCCCTGGGTGCCCTACACCATCGC
>JACQUK010000040.1 GCA_016210325.1 Chloroflexota bacterium | reverse complement strand
TTCGTAAACGTATTTCGGAGACGGGACACTAGAGCGGGTGCAGCAGTGGGCGGTAGACTCTCGTGGAGGTAAGCCATGAGCAAGGGTGCCGACGTTGTGGTGGCAGGTGGGGGCGCTGCAGGCTGCTGTATCGCCTATCTTCTCAGCAAGGCTGGCCTCCAGGTCACCCTCGTTGAGCGGGAGGCCGTGGGCAGCCACTCCTCCGGCTTCGCCTTTGGGGGCATGACCCCCCAGTACGGACCCGGCATCCCGGGCCCTATGCTGCCGCTGTCGCTGACCAGTATTGACCTCCACCAGCGGCTGGCCCAGGAGCTACGGGAGGCCACGGGCATCGAGACCCATTTCCGCCGGCGTCCCACCCTCAAGCTGTCCTATACCGAGGAAGAGGTCCAGGCGTCGCAGCGGGACATCGTGTGGCAGCGGCGCGATGGGCTGGACGTCCGCTGGATGACCCCCGACGAGGCCCGGGCCATCGAGCCGCGCATCGGCCCCGCTGTCCTGGGTGTCCACTACATGGAGCCCGCTGCCAGTGTGGACAGCTACCGCTATGTGCTGGCCCTGGTGCAGGCGGCGGAGAAGCACGGCGCTACCGTACGCCACGGTACCGTGATTGGGCTCCGCAGGCAGGGGGGCCGGGTGATGGCAGTGGCCCTGGAGAAGGAGGAGGTCCCCTGCGACACCGCTGTGCTGTGCGTTGGGCCATGGAGCGGCGCTGCCTCCACATGGCTGGGCCTCCCGGTCCCCATCGAGCCGGTCAAGGGGCAACTGATAAGGGTACAGGTCGAGGGGCCACCTCTGGCCTGCGCCTTCTGGTGGGCCGGCGGCTACTGCGAGAGCAAGGCGGCTGATGGCCTGGTATGGACCGGCGCCACCCACGAGCACGTCGGCTTCGACGAGGTGCCCACGCCGGCGGGCCGCGCCGAGCTGATGGAGCGGCTGGTGCGGGCCTTCCCCTGGATGGCCGAAGGCCGCATTGTGCGGCACACCGCCTGCCTTCGACCAACTTCGGCCGATGGGCTGCCGGTCCTGGGCCCGGTGCCTGGTTGGGAAGGCGTGTACGTTGCAACCGGTGGTGGTGCCAAGGGGGTCCTCCTCAGCGCGGTGATGGCCAGGGCGGTTGCTGACCTGGTGCTGGCCGGGAGGACTGACCTGGACATCGCTGCCATGAGTCCGACCAGGTTCGCCAGCGCCACAATGCCCACAATCCCCGGTGCCGGTGCGCAGGGCCACTGAGCCTCGCCTTTCCTGCCACACGGCAGCTTCGGTCACCGGGGGCCGCCTGGGCGTGACCTCCTTGGGGACTCCAATGTGCTAGAATAGCTTTGGGCCCTGAGTCTGGTCGTGGCCCCCCGTAGCGGGGGCCTTTATGTAGGTGCAGCATGGGGTAGAGAACCTGATAACGAGACTAGATGCCCTGGAACAGCGGTCCCAGGAGCTAGAGCGTCTCCTGGCGCTGCCAGAGGTGGTGGGGGACCCTGCACGCCTCCAGTCCCTGGGCCAAGAGCACTCCTCGCTGGCGGAGGTGGTTGCCAAGTACCGCCGCTACCGGCAGGTGATGCGGGACCTGGCGCAGGCACGTGACATTCTGCGCCAGGAGGGGGACGAGGAGCTGCGGGCCTTGGCCCGCCAGGAGCTGGCGACGCTGGAGCCGCAACAGGGGCCCCTGGAGCAGGAGCTACGCATTGCCTTGCTGCCCAGGGACCCGGCCGACGAGCGGGACGTCATCGTTGAGGTCCGCGCCGGCGCCGGCGGCGAGGAGGCAGCCCTCTTTGCCGCCGAGCTCTTTCGCATGTACCAGCAGTATGCCCAGCGGCATGGCTGGAAGGTCAACCCGGTGGAGGTCAACGACACGGGGCTGGGTGGCATCAAAGAGGTGGTCTTTGAAGTCAAGGGCAGGGGCGCCTATAGCCGGCTGAAGCACGAAAGCGGCGTCCACCGGGTGCAACGGGTCCCATCCACGGAGTCCAGCGGCCGCATCCACACCTCTACGGCCACGGTAGCGGTGCTGCCTGAAGCCGAAGAGGTGGACGTGAAGGTGGCGCCTGATGACCTGCGGGTTGATTTCGTCCACGCCAGCGGCCACGGTGGCCAGAATGTGCAGAAGGTATCCACGGCTGTGCGCATCACCCACATCCCAACGGGGATTGTGGTGGTGTGCCAGGACGAGCGTTCCCAGCTCCAGAACCGCCTGAAGGCCATGCGCGTGCTCATGGCCCGCATTTACGACCAGGAGCGGCGGCGTCACGAAGCGGAGATCGCCGCCCGGCGCCGGGCCCAGGTGGGCACCGCGGAGCGCTCGGAGAAAGTCCGCACCTACAACTTTCCCCAGAACCGGGTCACCGACCACCGGGTAGACCTCACGGTCCACAGCCTCCCTCAATTCATGGATGGTGACCTGGACGAGTTGCTCGATGCCCTCGCTGCCTTGGAGCAGACCCGCCGTCTTGAGGAGGTGCTGGCAACAGCCCCTGAGTCCCCTGCTTCAGGGGACTCGGCCACGGCGGGTGCGCCGGTCCAGCCGTGATGGCGGTAGCTCGCCTTTCTGCGCCCTCCTCCACGCTGGGAGAGGCCCTGGCGTGGGCACGTCAGAGGCTAGCCGAGGCGGGTATCGAGGAGGCGGGCCTGGAGGGCGAGGTGTTGCTGCGCCACGCCCTGGGGCTAGACCGGGCCGAGCTCTACGCCAACCTGGGCCGGGCTATTACCGCGGCCCAGTGGGCCAGGTTGCGGCGGCTAGTGCGGCGCCGCTCCTCCCGTGAGCCCCTGGCGTACATCCTTGGCCGGTGGGAGTTCTACGGCCTGGAGTTCAGGGTTACGCCGGCGGTGCTGGTGCCACGGCCGGAGACCGAGCTACTGGCCGAGGAGGCGCTTCGCTGGGCCAGTCGGCGCTTCTCTCCTGCCACCCCTCTGGCCATCGCCGATGTGGGCACAGGCAGCGCCTGCATTGCTGTGGCCCTTGCGGCCGGCCTGCCCCAGGCGGCCATCTACGCCACTGATACCTCGCCGCAAGCCTTGAGGGTGGCCTGGGGCAATGTGCAGCGACACGGCTTGACCGGCCGCGTGCGCTGCCTCATGGGTGACCTGCTGATGCCTGTCCCCCGCCCGGTGGACCTCATCGTCGCTAACCTGCCCTACGTGCCGGAGGGCGAGGTGCCTCAGCTTCAGCCCGAGATTGCCCAGCACGAACCCTGCGCTGCCCTGTCCGGCGGACCCGACGGCATGGTCCTGCTGCGTCGCTTGCTGGCGCAGGCGCCGGCCTGGCTGCGACCGAGAGGGGCACTGATGCTGGAGATGGACCCGCGTCAGCATAGGGCCCTGGAAGAGCATGCACGGGGCTGTTTCCCAGGAGCCACCGTGCACATGGTCCGGGACCTTGCTGCCCTGCCGCGGGTGCTGGTGGTGGAGACTCCCTAGCCCTTGAATACTCCCGAAGGCGGAATGCCCAAGAACAGCGATTCAACTTGTAGGTCGGGTTTCCCAACCCGACCGTCCGCCGCGGGCAGGTTCGTCCCGACGTGTCCCGATGAGTCGGGACGTGTCGGGATGCCCTACAGGGTCAATCGCTATTTTCGGGGGGATGCCAGTGCCTTGACAGGCCCAGTGGTGTTTGCTACTGTTTTCACAAATGTCGAGGTTGACGGAGCCAGGATTCAAAGCTGTGTGGAAAACCCACTCGTGCGGTAACGGGTGCATAGCTGGGTGGCGGTGTTGTCAGCCGCCACCCAGCTATGCTTTTTGGGGCTGCCAGACATCCTGTGATAGCCCTGTCCAACGGTAGGCTGTTGTGGAGATACGATGATGCGTCTTTCGTTACTGCCCCGGGAGGAGAAGTTCTTCTTTCTGCTGCACCAGGGGGCCATTAACGCGCAGAAAGTGGCGCGCAAGCTCCATGACCTGATGCAGCACTATGACAATGTGGAGGCCAAGGTGGCAGAGATCAAGGTCCTGGAGGAGTTCGGTGACCAGCTCATTCACGACCTGATGCGGGCCCTCCACCGCACCTTCGTCACTCCCATCGATCGCGAGGACCTGGCAGCCTTGGCGGAGCGTTTGGACGACGTGGTGGATGCCATTGAGGAGGCGGCACGGGAGATGCTGGAGTTCAAGGTGCAGTCCCCGACGCCGCCAGCCGTTGAGCTGGCCCGCCTCATCGTCCAGTGCACGGACGAGTTGGAGAAAGCCCTCTCCATGCTGCACTTCCGGGGCGCCAAGCTCCAGGAGCTGCTGCCAGTCACAGTGGAGATTAACCGCCTGGAGAACGAGGCGGACCAGGCGACCAGCAGAGGCATGGCAGAGCTGTTCAGCAATGGCTTCTCGCCGGTGGACATCATCAAGTGGCAGGAAATCTACAAGGACCTGGAGGCAGCTACCGATCGCTCAGAGGATGCAGCGAACATCTTGGAGGCAATTGTTCTGAAGAATGCCTGAAACATCGCTGGTGTTCCTGATCATCGTCATTGTCCTTGCTGTGGTCTTCGACTTCGCCAATGGCTTCAACGATGCTGCCAACGTCATCGCTACGGTGGTCTCCACCCGGGTCCTGACGCCCCTGGCCGCCGTGTTGATGGCAGCCACCATGAACTTCCTGGGTGCTCTCTCTGGCACCGCCGTCGCCAAGGTCATTGGCAAGGGGGTGGTGGAGGCCCAGGCCATCACCCTGACCACGGTGGCCGCCGGGGTGGGCGCTGCTGCGGTCTGGGTGCTGCTGGCCAGTCGTCTGGGGCTGCCCATCAGCGGCAGCCACAGCCTCATCGCGGGGCTGGTGGGTGCAGCCGTCGCAACAGCGGGGTTCGGCGTCGTCATCACCGGCGGCGTGGCCAAGGTGCTGCTGGGGCTTTTCTTTGCCCCCCTGCTTGGGTTCGTGGGGGGGTACCTGCTGATGCTGGGGTTCCATTGGCTGTTCCGCCGGACCAGCCCTGCCTTGGTCCAGGGCCTCTTCGGTCGCTTGCAGATCGTCTCGGCAGCGGCCATGGGCTTCAGCCACGGCTCCAACGATGCCCAGAAGACCATGGGGGTCATCTCCCTGGCCCTCTTTGTCCACTACCAGCCGCCCGAATTCACCATCCCGTTCTGGGTCATCGTCCTCTCCGCTACCGTCATGGCGGTGGGGACCTACCTGGGAGGGTGGGGTGTGGTCCGCACCCTGGGGGTGCGCATCGTGAAGATGCGGCCTGTGCACGGCTTTGCCGCGGAAAGCTCCGCCGCAGCGGTCATCGAAGCAGCCTCTCGTCTGGGGTTCCCCCTCAGCACCACCCACGTCATCTCTTCCACCATCATGGGGCAGGGGGCCACGCAGCGACTCTCGGCGGTCCGATGGGGCGTGGCACGGCGCATTGCGGTGGCCTGGGTGGTGACGTTCCCCTTCTGCGGCCTGCTGGGCGCCTTGCTGGTGAAGCTGCTTCAGGCAGTGTTCCGCTAGGTCCACCACGGCCTTCTTGGGGTCGCGGCTCTCCTTCCTAGCGCTATCCAGTTCCTCCACGATGCACCATTGCGTCGCCAGAATTCGTCACGCTCACTCGGACCTCCGGAGACGGTTGACATGCATCCCCAGGGTGACTACTATCACTTTCGCACCAAGGGTCTGCCAACTCCAGAGCAGCGAGGGGTGACGCTGGTAGCCGCCGTGCCGAAGCCCAACAACCGAGTGGGGGTGTGTCTAGGTTTTGTTGACATTCTGCCGTTTCTTCCGCTCGTGGTGAGTCTCGACCTGTCGGGATCGAACCATGATGCTTCGACAAGCTCAGCATGAACGGAATTCAAACCCG
>JACQUK010000034.1 GCA_016210325.1 Chloroflexota bacterium | reverse complement strand
GGGCATGATGCCGCCCCCTTCAGGGGGCGGTGTAGGAAGCCCAGTTTCCGAATAGCCGCTAGTGCACCTGCTTGGCCCGGAGTGCCAGCACATGGGAGTCCCTGATTTGCTCACACCCTACAGCGACATGGCAGAGAGGGAGCTCCGCTCCCTGTTTGCTGATAGGTCGCAGCCCCTGTACCAGATAATGGCCTACCAGCTCGGGTGGGTGCGAGAGGACGGCTCGCCTGTGGAGCTCGCTCCTATTCCGCGGGTGCGGGCGTCGCTGTGTCTCGTTACCTGTGAGGCCCTGGGTGGTACTCCTGAGAGGGCGTTGCCCGCCGCGGCCGCCGTAGAGTTGACCCACCATTTCTTGTGCATCCACGATGACATTCAGGATGGCACTCCCCAGCAGGGGCAACGTTCTTCAGTCTGGTGGGTCTGGGGTCCTGCCCAGGCCATCAACGCTGGCGATGGGATGCACGCCATGGCGCACCTTGCCCTCTTCCGTCTTCAGGAGCGCCTGCCACTGGAGCAGGCCCTGGAGGCGCTGCGGGTGCTGGGCCGGGCGGGCCTGGAGTCCTGCGAGGGGCAGTTCCACGACCTGAACTTGCAGGAGCGGGTTGATGTCTCGGTGAAGGACTACCTCCGCATGGTAGAGCTGCGCACTGGGGCGCTCTTCGGGGGCGCGATGGAGTTGGGCGCCCTGGTGGCGGGAGCAGGGGTGGATGCGCGCCAGGCTTTTGCCGGGGCTGGGCGGAAGCTGGGCATGGCTTATCACCTCCGGCAAGACGTGCTGGACCTGTGGGGGCCAGACGTCTCCGAAGCGCCTGGTGGCAACGTCTTGAACAAGAGCAAGAGCTTCCCCATTGCCTACGCCTTTGAGCACGGCAGCCTACCAGCAAAGCGGGAGCTGGGTACCCTCTACTTCAAGCGGGTCCTGGAGGCCGCTGATGTGCCCAGGATTGTGGCTATCCTGGATGGCTTGGGGGCGAGGGAACATGCCCAGGAGACCGCCGAGCAGTTGGTGCGCGAGGCGTTGGCAGAGTTGGAGCGTTCGGGGGCACGGCCCGGGGGGTTGCAGGGCTTGCGCGAGGTAGCCGAGTACTTGGTCCGGCGAGACCGCTAGCGCCATCCCATCGTTGAGGGAAGTATGGGAATCAAGACTGTCCGTGACATCGAAGTGGCTGGCCGCCGCATCCTGGTCCGTGTTGACCTGAACGTGCCGCTGGAGGACAGCAGAGTCACCGATGATACGCGGATCCAGGCGGTCCTCCCCACCATCCGCTACTTGGCTGAGCGGGGAGGACGCGTGGTTCTCTGCTCCCACCTGGGCCGCCCCCAGGGAGGGGTAAAGGAGACGTTGCGCCTCCGCCCGGTGGCGGAGCGGCTTCGGAGCCTTCTGGGCGGCAACGTTGGCTACGTGCCTCAGTGTGTGGGACCCCAGGCCGCCGAAGCCGTCGGACAGTTGCCCCCAGGGGGCGTGCTGCTATTGGAGAACGTGCGGTTCCACCCCGAGGAAGAGAAGAACGACGCCGAGTTTGCGCGGGCCCTGGCCTCGCTGGCCGAGGTCTTCGTCAACGACGCCTTTGGCGCAGCCCACCGGGCCCATGCCTCCACGGTGGGTGTCACCCGCTACCTGCCCAGCGTGGCCGGGCTTCTCCTGGAGCGGGAGCTGGAGATGCTGGGCAAGGTGCTGCACAACCCCAGGCGCCCCCTGGTGGCCATCATGGGCGGTGCAAAGCTGAGCGACAAGATGGCAGTCCTGGGGAACCTGCTTGATAGGGTAGACCTTCTCCTCATCGGGGGAGGGATGGCCGCCACCTTCTTCCTGGCCCAGGGACTTCGGGTCGGGCGTTCACTGGTGGAACCCGATCGGGTGCAGTATGTCGCCGGCGTCATGGAGCATGCCCGGCAGCGCGGTGTCCCACTGCTCCTGCCCACCGATGTGGTGGCTGCCGAGGAGTTTGGCCGGGACGCTCGCCACCAGACGGTAGATGTCGCTGCCATACCTGATGGCTGGTACATCATGGACATTGGTCCCAGGACCATTGCGGCGTTCAAAGAGGCGTTAGCTGACAGCGGTACTGTTGTTTGGAATGGCCCTATGGGCGTCTACGAGTGGCCAGCCTTCGAGCGGGGGACCAGGGAGCTTGCCCAGACCCTGGCCGGACTGAAGAACGCAGAGACCATTGTCGGGGGTGGCTCGACGGCCGAGGTGGTGCAGGCCCTGGGCCTGGCCGGCCGCATGACCCATGTCTCCACGGGTGGCGGTGCCTCGCTGGAGTTCCTGGAAGGCCGTGCGCTGCCGGGCGTGGCCGCCCTCAAGCAGCACGTGGCACAGGAGTAAAGCTGCCTTGATTGATTTTCCCTACCTTGCTGACATAACTCTCAAGACAGATTCCAGGATTGTGCTGTTGGTGGCCGATGGGCTGGGTGGTGTCCCCCATCGAGATACGGGTCGCTCGGAGCTGGAGAGCGCTCATCTGCCGAACCTCGATGCCCTGGCCCAGGAAAGCGCCTGTGGCCTCACCATCCCGGTGCTGCCCGGCATCACCCCTGGCAGCGGCCCAGGGCACCTGGCCCTGTTTGGCTATGACCCGGTGAAGTACCAGATAGGGCGTGGGGTGCTGGAGGCCCTGGGGATAGGCATCGCCCTCCAGCACGGCGACGTGGCAGCCCGGGGCAACTTCTGTACCGTTGGCCCCGATGGCCGGCTTACCGACCGGCGGGCAGGGCGCATCCCCTCGTCTGAAAGCGCCCCCCTCTGTGCTGCGCTGGACAAACTCACGGTGGAGGGCATCAGCCTCTCGGTGCACCATGTCAAGGAGCATCGCTTTGTGCTGCTTCTGCGGGGAGAAGGGCTCAGTGACCGGGTGTCCGAAACAGACCCCGGACGCACCGGCGAACTGCCGCTCCCGCCGAAGGCGCTGGAGCCTGGGGCGGGGCGGACCGCCAAGGTTGTGGGGACCTTTGTTGAACATGCCCGTGAGCTGCTGCGCGGCCAGCCCAAGGCCAACATGGCCGTGCTGCGGGGTTTCTCGCAGCTTTCGCAGTTGCCGTCCTTCGGCAGTGCCTACCGCCTGGAGCCGGCGGCCATTGCGGCCTACTCCATGTACCGGGGCCTGACCCAGCTTCTGGGCATGCAAGTGCTTCCCACCGGCTCGACCTTTGGGGAAGAAGTAGAGACCCTGGCCGCCCAGTTCAGCGCCCACGATTTTTTCTATCTCCACTACAAACCCGCCGACGCCGCCGGTGAGGATGGAGACTTCGAGGGGAAGGTGCGTGCACTGGAGCAGTTGGATGCCTTTATCCCCCGCATTCGGGAGCTGAAGCCGGACGTCCTGGTGGTGGCAGGCGACCACGCCACACCTGCCCTGCTGGCAGCCCATAGCTGGCACCCAGTGCCGCTGCTGGTCCACTCCCGCTGGACGAAAGGCCAAGGCAGCGCTGCTTTCAACGAGCGGGCGTGCCGGCAGGGGGCCTTGGGCACTCTGCCAGCCACCCAGGTGATGCTGCTGGCGCTGGCCCACGCCGGGAAGCTGACCAAGTACGGGCCGTAGGAGTGCTATGCCATCCCCCCTGATTGTTGGCAACTGGAAGATGCACAAGACGGTGGCCGAGGCGGCCGAGCTGGCCCGCGCCGTTCGCAAGGCCCTTGAGGGCGTGCTGGGCGTCGAGGTGGTGCTTTGCCCGCCCTTCACAGCACTGTGCGCCGTGAAGGAGGCCCTGGAAGGCTCAGGGATCGGCGTGGGCGCCCAGAACATGCACCCGTCCGAAAAGGGGGCTTTCACGGGCGAGGTCTCGCCACTGATGCTTCAGGAGCTGTGTGAGTACGTCATCCTGGGCCACTCGGAGCGGCGACACATCTTTGGGGAGACAGACGAGTTCATCAGCCGTAAGGTGAAGGCTACCCTGACGGCGGGCCTGCGCCCCATCATCTGTGTGGGCGAGACTCTGGAGCAGCGTCGCGCTGGGCGGGCCGACGAGGTGGTGGGTGCCCAGCTCCGGAGTGCGCTGGCAGGCGTGGCGAGCGCTGAAGAGCTGGTAGTAGCCTACGAGCCGGTGTGGGCCATCGGGACGGGGGTGCCGGCCACGCCAGAAGCAGCCCAGGGGGTGATGGGCGGGATCATCCAGGCCACTCTGGTCGGCCTCTTCGGCGAGGAGACGGCCTTCCAGGTGCCCCTCCTCTACGGCGGCAGCGTCACCGCCTCCAACATCGAGGGTTTTGCTGCGCAGCCGGCCATCCACGGCGCGTTGGTGGGCGGCGCCAGCCTGAAGGCCGAGGAGTTCGCCCAGATTGTCAGGACGGCCGCGAAGGTGGCGGAGGGGTAGGCGGCCCGCGGCTGGGCCTGGTGATGGTTAGACAAGCTCAGCCTGCTGTGCAGCTTTGGATGATCATATCGGTTAGCTTGGCAGGTATTGGCAAGCGCAAGGGTTTCCTCTCGACCCTATGCGGGCCATACGCCCACGATGAAGCGGCCAAGCTGCTTCTAGGGTAGTTCGACCCCCGCTTGGTGGGTGGTACTGTGGGTCTCCATTGAAACCAGGTCTTTGGGGTTGGTAGTAAAAGTTAAGTGGTCCTCGTCCTCTTTAGGGGCCGTACTTTGAGTATTTGTTTTCTGTAAGGCCATAGCGTTCCAACTGTTGCTATTACAAGAACCCCGATAACTGTAGACCACCCCATATCGTAACTGACCCATAGCGCCTGAATTACAAAGCCAGTAACTATCAACAATATCCCAACCCGTTTTTTACGGGATAACTCTCGGTCGTCCGCAAGAATGAGTGAGCCGATGATTACCAACCCAGACCATACAAGTTCTATGGTTTTCTCCATACGGCTCCTCCTGTACCTGCATGAAACCCGAGGTCACGTCCCCTTAGCCTGTTCAATACCTGCTACCAGGCTCAGAAGACTGTGAGCATTGCTGAGCGCAAGCTTCGGTTCCCCGCCACGAGCCATCTTTCCCCCGTTCGTTGAGCCCTTCATTGTCATTCTGAAGGAGTCCCGCCGCACTCGGGACGACTGAAGAATCTCGTTCAGAGTAGCCCCGGCGACAGGGCTCAGGCCCGAGATTCTTCGCATCGCCCAGAATAACATCTCCTTCAACCTGCCCAATTCGGTCGGGGGGCCTTTCCCACTCGTCCTTCGACAGGCTCAGGATGAGCGGGAAAGGCCCCTACGGCACCACCAGCCCGCGGAGCACCTTCCCCTCATCCAGCATCCGGTAGGCCTCATTGACTTCCGCCAGAGGGAACCGGTGGGATGCCACCGCCGCCGGGTTGATCATCCCCTTTTCCGCCATCGCCAGCACCCGTTTCAGGTCCACCAGGCGGTAGGTGCGAGCACCCAGGATGCTGTACTGTAGCCACATGAGGCGGTGCAGGGGCACCGACACCGTCTTCACGCCGTACCCCATGACCACGATCTTGCCGCCGGGCCGGGTGCTGCGGCAGGCGCAGGCAATCATCTCGGGCGCCCCGCTGGCGTCCAGCGAGAGGGTCGCTCCCTCTCCTGTCAGCCGCCTGATCTCCTTCTCTAGCTGGGGGTGCTCAAGGGTGCTGAGCAGGTAGTCCGCCCCCATCTCCTTGGCCTTGGCTAGCTTCCAGGGCTGACGCCCCACGGCGATGACCGTTGCGCCCAGCGCCTTGGCAATCTGGACCGCGCTGAGGCCCAGGCCGCCTGAAGCGCCGTAGATGGCCACCACGTCGCCGGGCTGGATGGCTCCCAGGTGGACCAGGGCGTGGTACGAGGTGCCAAAAGAGTCGGTGAGGACGGCGCTCTCCACCAGCGGCGCCCTGGGGGGAAGAGGGATGGCCGCTGACGCCGGGACGGCTACGTACTCGGCCATTCCGCCGTCCCTGCTGGCCCCGACCACCTCCAGCCTCTCGCAGAGGTTCTCGGTGCCGCCCCTACAGAAGGCGCAGCGCCCGCAGGGCAGGGAGAAGGCGACGATGACGGCCTCTCCCTCCTTTACTCCCTCTACGCCGTCCCCCAGCTTCTCCACCGTGCCCGATATCTCGTGGCCCAGGACCAGAGGGGGCGCCTTCGGCGGCCGCATCCCCTCCTTCATATACTCCAGGTCGGTGCGACACATCCCGCAGGCAGCCACGCGGACCAGCACCTCGCCTGGCGCCGGCTCGGGGCGCGGCACCTCCTGGACCACCAGCGGCTTCGCGGGCCAGGAGCCGGGGGGGCCCTGGAACACCGCGGCCTTCACGGCTTTTCCCCTTCATCCAGGCCGGCCAGGGCCTTGGCCAACTCCATTTTCTCGTTCAGGTTGGCCTGGCGGGCCAAGCCGATGCGCAGGGCCTGGGGCGAGCCAGCGCCGTGCATGGACTCCGCCAGCGCCGTGCAACCGGTCATCCCCTCGATGAGGCGAGCGAGCCTCAGGCGCGCCTCGGCCGGGACCTCGGACGCACCCTTGAAGTATTTCCGTATGAAGGGCCCTACCTCAGGGTGAAGCAGGTCTCGCTCCGACGGGGAGGTGGCCAGCAAGCCGCCGGTGATGTCGTGGGCCAGGCGGCAGATCTCGTAGATGTTGCGGGTCGTGTTGAGCTTCGCCGTGTTGGCCAGCAGGGGGTCCACGTAGCAGGCCCCGGCGGGCGTCGGGCGTCCCTCGCTGGAGCACGAGATCGAGCAGGCGTACAGCGTCTCGGCGAGCTGCACCATCTCCACCAGCTTGTCGCGGATGTGGGGGGAGCTGACGACGCCGTTGTACTGGGCCATCAGCGCCGCTGCGCCAATGAGGACGTCGGCCACGCCGGTCTTGCAGCCGCCATAGTTCTGTCGGTGGTAACTGGCGAAGGTCTCCACCAGCGGGAGGGCGAACTCGTGCTCTCCGTGGAGGAAGACACGCTCCCAGGGAACAAAGACGTTGTCGAAGATGACCATTGCCTCGCCACCCACGAAGCCGAAGCGGGGATTGCCCTGGTCCAGCTTCCCGGACAGCCTCCGCTCGTCGCTGGCCTGGCGGCCAAAGACGAAGAGGAGGCCCGGCGCGTCGGAGGGCACGGCGCAAGCTACTGCGTAGTCCTTGTCCTCCTCCTTGAGCGCGGTGGTAGGCATGACGATGATCTCGTGGGAGTTGACCGCTCCCGTCTGGTGCAGCTTGGCCCCTCGCACGACGATGCCGTCATCCCGCCTGGCAACGACGTGGAGGTACATGTCCGGGTCGGGCTGTTTGCTGGGAGGCAGGCTCCGGTCCCCCTTGGGGTCTGTCATGGCTCCTTCGGACATGAGGTCGGCGTCCTGCACATGCACCAGGAAGCGGGTCAGCCGCTGGAAGTACTGGGTGCCATGCTTCAGGTCCACCTCATAGGTCACGTTGTACAGGGCGTTCAGGGCATCCCAGCCCACGCAGCGCTGGAAGCACGTCCCCGTGCGGCGGCCCAGGAGACGCAGCATCTTCACCTTCTTCACCAGGTCTCCGGTGCTCTGATGGATGTGGGTGAAGCGGTTGATGCGCCTGCCGGTGAGATGGGACGTAGCGGTCATAAGGTCCTGGTGCTGTGGGTCCTCGGCCAGCTCATAGGTGAGTGCGGCGGCATTCACGTGGGGGCGAGTGAGGGGGTGGTCCACCACATCCTGGACCTCTTCGCCCAGGATAAAGACACGTCGCTTGAGTTTCCGGATGCTCTCTCGGTATTCCTTGCCCGTCATCATTGCACGTACCTCCTTGGACTGCTATCAACCTGTGCATGTCTCCAGTCCTTCCTTGGAAGGACTGGTCTCAGCAAGGGTCTCGTGAGGGCGACGACCCAGACGATGCCAGACTGCCTGGAAGCAGGCGCAGCAACTCCTCGACCAGACCCGTCAGCGAGAGTGCCGTGATTATAGCACTGAGTATGCGCCGGCAAGTAGGAGCGGTCACACATGAGATGAGAGCAGTCCTCTTTGAGTGGGCTGCACGGCCCTCCGTGGCCGCATCCTGCTAGTGTCCTGTCTGGCTAATACCTGCACTTGTCCAGCGACACCCGGTAGGGCATCCCGACATGTCCCGATGATGGTCATATGCAAAATGAATTGACCGACCTTGTCATTCTGAGAGAGTCCCGACTTGTCGGGACGACCGAAGAATCTAGATTCTTCGCTTTGCTCAGAATGACATGAGGAGAGGGCCACGGCTTGGGCAAACAATTGGTTTATGACCTTCATCGGGACATGTCGGGACCAACTTGCCCTGGCATGGTCGGGTTGGGAACCCCGACCTACGGATGCTTGGAGATAATGCCATCTATTTGTCCGACGCGACACCAGCGCGACCACTGAACGGCACTGGCTCTGAGAGCCGATGGTGAGACAAGCCGAGCGTGTCGCTGCACGGCCCGCCCCGTCTGCCGTATACTGGTCGCATCTCAGCAAACTGGTGGTCTTGTTTGCGCTTCCCAACCAGCGACCTCCTCAAGGAAAACCGCTCGGTCTTGGTCCTGTGCGTTGCCACCATGCTGCTCACTGCCGGCCAGGGGATCGCCAACCCCGTCCTTCCGCTCTATGCGCGCGACCTGGGGGTATCCGGGGCAGAGATTGGACTGGTGGTCAGCGCCTTTGGCCTGGCCCGTTTCATGACTAACATTCCGGCAGGCATTTTGTCGGACCGTGCGGGGCGGCGGCTGCTCCTGGTGGGTGGCCCCCTGGTGGCTGCGGTGGGGAACTTGATTTCCGCCACTGCTAACTCGCTAGGCCCCTTGCTGGCGTATCGGTTTGTGGCGGGCGTGGGTTCGGCAGCGTTCATCACCGGAGCGGTGATCTTCATTGCCGACGTGGCCACGCTGACCAACCGCGGGCGCCTCATGGGCCTCTACCAGGGCAGCTTTCTGCTGGGGATCGCCTTGGGGCCGGCGCTGGGTGGGCTAGTGGCTGAGCTCTTTGGCCTCCGCGCCCCTTTCATCGTTGTGGGGCTGCTCTCCCTGGCCAGTGGCGCCTGGGCCCTTCTACGGGTGCCGGAGTCACGGAGGCTGGCGAGGGAGAAGCGCGATGTGCTGAGCGAAGGGGCAGTCCAACAGAAGGCACCGGACGCAGCGTCCAGGGGCACCTACTCGTTCCTTTTCTCACGGGACTACCTCCTCATAGCCCTGGTGTTTGCCGGCACCTTCTTTACCCGCGGCGGCACGCAGCTCACCCTCCTGCCGTTGAAAGCAGCTAACGACCTCCACCTATCGCCGGGCCAGATAGGTGGCCTGTTCACTGCGCTGGCAGCCCTCAACCTGGTGGCTATATTGATCAGCGGGACGCTGGCGGACCGCTACGGGCGCAAGTGGGTGATTGTGCCGGGACTGCTACTCTTCGCGGTCTGTCTGGTCGTCCTTGGTGAGAGCGCCACGGTGCTGGTGTTCACCGTCGGGATGCTGCTCTATGGGTTCGCGCAGGGGCTAGATGGTGCCACACCCCCCGCCTACGTGGCGGACATCAGCCCGCCGGGGCGCCAGGCCCTGGGCCAGAGCGTGTCCCGCTCCATAGGCGACCTGGCCATTGTGGTGGCGCCGCCCTTGATGGGTCTCGCTGCCGATGCAGTCGGTACAGCCATCGCCTTTTGGGGAAACGCCCTGTTCATGGCCGCCCTGGGGCTGCTGTTCCTGACCGCCCGCGAGCCCCTTCACGCCGCTCCCCGTCGGCGCCAGGCTGCGCAGCACCCCCAGAGGGAAGGGAGCCGCGGGAGCTGATGTCGGGACCCTCACAGCAGCTCCAGGGGCATGCCCCGCCATTGCCAGACCGTGGCAAGCGAGAGGCTAGGTGGCAAAGCGCCCAGTACATAGCCAGGGGCTTTTCGTTTTCACTGCCTCTCTGGCTCTCCCCCTGACGGGGGCGAGGAGAGTCCCTTCCCCCGTTTCCGGGGGAAGAGCCTGCCCTGAGGTTCTCGAAGGGTCAGGATGGGGGTCGAAATGAGCGACAATGATAATGACCCTGAGTACGTAGCTGCGACCTATTGACAAGGAGGTGGCGGGACCATGCCAACGGGTGCACAGAAAATGGCGGAGACCCTCCTGGAGTTGGGCGTAGACCACATCTTTGGCATCCCCGGCGGCGCCACGGGCGCCATCTTCAATGCGTTCTATGGCAAAGGCGACAAGATGAGGGTCATTCTGGCGCGGCACGAGCAGTCCGCCGCCATTATGGCCGACGCCTATGGCCGCCTGACCGGAAAGCCTGCCGTGGTCATGGGGCAGGGCGCCTTCATTGGCACCTCCGGCGGGTTTGGCATCATGGAGGCCTACCTGAGCCACTCGCCCATGCTGGTCATCACCGACACCTCCGACGGAGGCTTCTGGCAACTGGGCAACAACCAGGAGGTCTCCGGTGAGTACGGCACGGCCGATCTGCTGAGCATCCTGCGCTCCATGACCAAGTACACGAGCCTTGCTACCACGCCCAACGAGGCAGTGCTGGGGGTCCAGCTTGCGGCCAAGCATGCCACCAGTGGCGCGCCGGGGCCGGCCGCGGTGCTGTTGCGGACCCAGGCCTCTTTCGGACAGTTTGACACGGCAGCAACGCCACGCATCCATGCCTCTCCGGGCTACCTGAGCACCGTCCCGGCCACGGCGCCGCTGGAGGCCGTGCGGAGGGTCGTGCAGGCGCTGGCGCGGGCGGAGCGTCCGGTCATCATCGCAGGGAACGGGGTCCACATCGCCCGCGCACATGACGAGCTGCGACAACTGGCGGAGCTCTACGCAATCCCGGTGACCACCACGTACAAGGGCAAGAGCGCCATCGAGGAGACGCACCCGCTGTCGGTGGGGCCTATGGGCATCTACGGCATCGAGACGGCCAACCGCATTGTCAGCGAGGCCGACGTGGTGCTGGTGGTCGGCGCCCGCCTTCGGCCCCAGGACACCGCTTCGCACCATCCCAACCTGCTGGACCCGGCGCGGCAACGCATCCTCCAGATTGACGTGGAGCCGCGCAACGCCGGCTGGACCGTCCCGGTGGAGCTGGGCCTGGCCGGCGATGCCAAGGCCGTGCTGGTCCAGGTCCTGGAGGCTGCCAGCGCCTACTCGAAGGACCCTGCGGAGCGGGAGCAGAAGGTGGTGGCCCTGGCCGAACGGAAGAAGCAGCTCAAGTTCTTCGAGGACTCGCCTGGCATCCACTCGGACCAGAAGCCGGTGCTGCCCCAGCGCCTGGTGCGCCTCCTCCAGGAGAGCGTGGACCCGTCCACCATCATCACCCTGGACGCGGGCAACAACCGCGGCTGGATGTACCACTTCTACCAGTCGCAGCGGCCGGCCACTTTCCTGAACCCCGGCGGCATCGCCGGCATGGGGTGGGCCATCCCCGCAGCCGTGGGTGCCAAAGAGGTCTACCGCGACCGGCCGGTGATGGCGGTGACCGGCGACGGTGGCTTCGTGATGACCTCCAACGCCATCTCCACGGCGGTGCAGTACGACCTGCCCATCGTGGCCGTGGTCCTGAACGACGGTGGCCTGGGCATGGTGCGCGAGAACCAGCGGCCCAATCTTATTGCCTCCGAGTTTGTGGAGACAGACCACGCCAAGATTGGCGAGGCCTACGGCGGCTGGGGTGTGCAGGTAAAAGACCCGCGTGACCTGCCGGCGGCCATCCACGACGCCTTCAAGGCGGGCCGCCCGGCCGTGGTGGATGTCATTACCGACCGGTTTGAGGGCTTCCACCAGTTCCGCGCCGGCGTCTCGGAGTTCGCCAGGCGGTGAGGGGTCTAGCCCCGCTCACTCTGGGCCCGGCGGACTGTGAGCGCCCAACACGATAGCTGTCATTCTGAACGAAGTGAAGAATCTGGAGCCTGAGACCCTTCGCTGTGCTCAGGGTGACAAGGGCCAGCTTTCGGGCTTGTTAGACCATGAGCGGGATTTGAGGAGCCGCCCAGCCTTCGACGGGCTCAGGCTGAGCGGCGCGGGTTGATTCTTATCTGGTGGTGCAACCGTGACGCACCCCCTGTGTCGTGTGATAGACCTGGGCTGCCTGGAATACCGGGCAGCTATGGCCCTCCAGCGCGCGTTGGTCGGGCAGCGGCAGGTGGACCAGGTGCCCGACACCTTGCTGCTGCTGGAGCACCCCCACGTCGTTACCCTGGGCCGCCGTGGCAAAGAGGCTGACCTGCTGCTGCCCCGCGAGGAGCTGGCACGGCTGGGCATGGCCGTCCACGAGGCGGACCGGGGTGGCGAGGTGACCTACCACGGGCCAGGCCAACTGGTGGGGTACGTCATCCTTCATCTGCGTCAGTGGGGCGGTGGCCCCCTGCGCTTTGTCCGCACCCTCGAAGATGTCCTGATTGATGTCGTCGGGGGCTTTGGTGTGCCGGCCGAGCGGGTGCCGGGGCTGACCGGCGTGTGGGTTGGCGACAGGAAGATTGCCGCCATCGGCGTGCGGGTCAGCGGTGGCGTCACCTCCCACGGCTTCGCCCTCAACGTCAACACCGACCTGCGCTACTTCGACTCCATCGTCCCCTGCGGCATCCGGGACAAGGGCGTCACCTCCCTTGCTCAGGAGCTTGGGCGAGAGGTGGACATGGCCGGGGTGCAAGAGGCCGTGGCGGCAGCCTTCGGGCGGTGCTTTGGAAGGGAGGTGCGGTAGGCGGGAGACCCGCCACCATGCTAGCCCTTCAGGGGTTGGCCCATTGGCTATTTTCAGGAGTCTTGAGAGAAGGTGTTAGAGGACTTCTCTCGCGACAATTCTGTCCATCGCTTGCCTCCTTATCCATTCGAAGGTCCTAAGCACGGCACATTTCAACGTCCAAAGAGCGGCTCGTGGGTCCGACTGCTGGCGATGAAGTTCCCCGTCTCGGCGTCGATGGCCACCGACGCGTAGCGGTAGGTTGTGCGCGACTCGACTGGCACGATCCCAGCACTGCGCCACATGCCCTCCGCTTCCACTACCCACACGAGAGAGTCGGCGTTCTCCCGAGTGCTTCCGCCGGTAAGGGCTACGTACTCACCTAGGCGCATGAGCCGTGCCACGGGGTCGCGGGCGTCCTCTACGGGCATGATCTCGGGCTCAGGCAACTTGAACGACTCAAGCGCCAGTTTGACAGCCAGCGCTTTGGTGATCCGCGTGCCTCCCGGGGGCGGGAGCGCTGCCGCCCCCGCGAGGGCCCGCAGGACGGAGACCTGGAAGAACGCGGGCATCATGATGCCCCTGGATAGCTCGCCAGATTCCAACCAGAACGCGCGAGTAACCGCCGTACCGTCCTCTAGGTGGAAGGCGATAAAGTAGGGCTCGCCATTGCTGCTGCGATAGCCTTGGTCGACGGGCGCCGTGAGCACCATGCCTACCAGCCCTTCCAATATTTCCGGGTCGCTCATGGATGCGAGCTCTGTGCGTCCGTCCTGGGGACTGTTGATGCCGATGGAGCGCACCTTGCCCCGGATGTCCAGCAGGTCGGCCCCGACCTTTGCAGCAGGGTTGGTGTCAGCCTCGAATACGCGAACTCTTCTGTCCGCGACCGCAGCAAGCCGAAACTGTGGATCGTAGCCCTTGACTGCGTAAACGCGGGTGCCCGGGTTTAGGTAGGCGGCGTCGCCGTCCTCGGAGCGGTAGGTGACTCCGACGTTGCCGTCGAGCCTAAAGGCGACCCTGTAGAGCTCGGTCCCCAGGTCATCCTCCATCGGTTGGCGCTCCCCTTCGGCGGTCCCGAAGCGCCAGTTCTGTACGTATGTAACACCACCGAATTTGATGAACGGGACCCAGTCAATTGCGGACTGCCGGGGCCGGGCGTCCTCGGCGCTCCGCAGGCCGGCCATGATACGGCCCATCGCCGCCTCGTCGGCCAGGACCGCATCCATGCGAGCCGGTCCGTCGCCCCGTCCGTCGTGGCGCTCCACAATCCGGCCTTCGCGGTCTAACACGACCTGCGTGCCTGACGGGACGTGGGTGACGTAGACCACCTTGCCCGGCAGATCCGCCAATAGTCCCTCCACGAAGGCGACCACAATGCCGTCCCCCAGGTCCAGTCGCACGCGCTCCGGCGCGGGACGGGGCGTGAGCTGGCCCGGGAGAAGGGGAGTTGGCGTGGGCGTTGGGGAGGACTCACCGCGGCAGGCTACCAGGATGACCAAAGCCGCAATGCCAAGGAACAGCAAAGCACCCTTGAATCCCTTTGTCATTCTAGAACTCGAATCTCGGACAGAACAGTGCCATGGTCAGTACCGTTGATTTCCATGCCGATTTGAACATTGTACACGCCCGGCTTCACCTCCGTGGAGATTCCTATCTGGAGAATCCTCGTGAGAGAAGGTGTTAGTCACGCCAGTCGTTCCACCTCAGGCTTGGCGCGCCCCCGACTAGCGGCGGACCAAGCGCCGGACCAGCAAGAAGACCATGGCGCCCAGCAGGAGCCACGCCGGGCTGTAGACCCCTATCCAGATGGCCGCCCCTGCCACCGTCTGGCCGAAGTCCGCCAGGGACCGCAGCGCCGAGCGGCCCGTCTCTCCGGCGCTCCATCCTGGCTGGACCAGTGGCCCAGGATTCCGCGCCGGGGTCAGGTTCACGGTGATAGAGGCCATGCTGGAGGTGCGCTCCAGGTATTGCATCCGGCCCTTGATGCGCTCGATCTCCCCCCGGACCGAGAAAAGCTGCTGCTGCACTCGGAGGGTCTCGTCAACGTTCGCCGCCCTTGTTATCAGCTCCAGGTACTGCTCCTCTGCGGCCCCCCAGTTGCGCAGGCGGGCCTCCAGGTCCACGTACTCTTCCGTCACGTCCTGGCTCTGGGCCGATTCTGACACGACCCGCGCGCCGATGGCCCGGAGGGCCTCCTTGGCCTCCTCGAACCGCTCGGACGGGACGCGGACCGTGACGCTGGCGCTCTCGTCGCCCTGGCGCGATGAGGCCACGACGAACCCGCCGAGCTGCTGCGCCACCTGCGCCACCTGCCCCATGGCCTGCCCCATGTCGGCCACCGCCAGGGTCAGGTTGCCCTGGGAGGTGATCATGCGCTCCTGGACCACAATGGGGAGAAGGGCATCGAAGGCTGCAGTAGACCAGGCAGGCCCGGCTGCGCCCCGTGCTCCCTCGGTACCTCCGGGTTGGCCCGGTGCTGGTGTGGGTGTGGGAGCAGCGGCCCGCGGGGGGGCTCCTGGAACGGGCACCGGTGAGTCGGTGATGGTGGGTGAAGCGGCGGGGGTGCTGAACCAGGAGGCGACCATCAGGGAAGACAGGCCTCCCACGAGGACCAGCAGGGCCAGGGCTGCGCCCAGGGCGGGAAGGGGCCGGGCCCGGAGGGACGTTGCCAGGCGGGACCGCCGAGGCGGCCCCTGCTCCCCTATTCGTGACATCACACGCTCCCAGAGCCGGGGGGATGGCTCCAGCCCGGCCGTCTCCCGTTGAAAGTGCGCGCGTAGCTTGTGCTCAAGCTCGTCGTCGTTCATGTGTGGGCGCCTCAATGCCTCACCCCTCTCGCCCCAGTCCTGCCTGCTCCTCAGCCCTCGCCAGGGCAAGGCGCAGGCGTTCCACCGCTCGGTGCAGCCGTGACTTGACGGTGCCCTCCCTGGAGCCGATGGCCCGGGCGATCTGCGGCACCGTCAGGTCGGCGTAGTAGCGGAGCACCAGGACCTCACGGTGGTCCTCCTGGAGCGTCTCCAGTGCCCGCTGCAGGCTTTGCTGCTCCTCGTCACGGAGCACGGTGTCCTCGACCTCGTGCGGGTCGCCTGCCACCAGCGCCGCATCTTCCAACGGCGCCGTCTGCACCCGTTTCCGCCGGGCCTGTTGCCTCGCCTCGTTGATGAGGATGCGCACCAGCCACGCTTTGAAGCTGCCCGTTGGCTGGAAGGATGGCAGACCCCGCCAGGCACTGACCAACGCCTCCTGGACCACGTCCTCGGCCAGCCCCCTGTCCCGCGTCATCAGGTAGGCCGTGCCCAGAAGTAGCTTGCCGTACCGCTCCAGCAGCAGGCCATAGGCCTCTTCGCCCCCCGCCTGGCAGCGGCGGACCAGCTCTGCTTCATCCAACTCGGGAGCGCTCCTTGTTGGCTGGCCTCTCGTTAAAGTAAATGCAAGTTTCCCTGCCAGCGTTCCACCTGTCCAGGGGGTTGCGCACATGATGTGTGGTGGTGGGTCAGCATTCACCAAAGCTGCGGAGTAGCATAGCCACCAGGGACATCGGTGCATGTTGCCTGCGGGGCACTGCGGGGGACTGCCCCTTGTTGTCCTAGTACTCTGCTGCTATACTTCCTAAAGCGCCAGAGAAAGCGGGTGGCCAACGGGCCTGAAAGCGAGAGCGCCCGCCGAGGCAGGGTAGCGCACCAAGTGTGCTGCGTGTAGTGCCCCGCGCTTTGGCGTGGGGCTTTTTTGTGCCACTACTACGGAAGGGAGCTTGCCCATGCCTTCCCAGAAGAACATCAATGAGGTAGAGCGGCTCCGGCAAATGCTGGCCGGTAGCTCCTTTATCGTCGCCAC
Source organism: Chloroflexota bacterium (assembly GCA_016210325.1). Lineage (GTDB taxonomy): Bacteria > Chloroflexota > Dehalococcoidia > Lucifugimonadales > HRBIN23 > JACQUK01. The sequence goes on along the minus strand of JACQUK010000034.1, from coordinate 4,033 downwards.
CGGCTACAGCGGGCTCAGCGCCTTAGCCATGGCGGACCTCCGCAAGAAGCTCCGTGAACTGGGCCTGGAGTACCGGGTGGTCAAGAACACCCTGGTCCGCATCGCCGCCGAGGCGGTGGGCAGGCCCGGCCTCAGCCAGGTGGTGGAAGGCCCCACCGGGCTGGTCCTGAGCACCGGCGACCCGGCCCTTGTTGCCAAGGCCCTGGAGGAGTACCTGCGCACCAGCCGGGTCCCCCTGGTAGTGCGCGGCGGTGTCCTTGATGGGCGGGCACTGACGCCGCAAGAGGTCTCGGCGCTGGCGAAGCTGCCGCCCCGCCCGGTGCTGGTGGCGCAGCTTATGGGCCAACTGAAAGGGTACGCCGTCAGGTTGGTCTCGGTCTTGAATGTGCCGGCCGGGGGTCTCGCCAACGTGCTGAACGGCCCCAGTCGCGGCCTGGCAACGGTGCTGGCCCGCCACCAGGAGAAGGCGTCAGGCGCGTGACCGTCCCTCGGTCCCGGGGCGGCCAACGCCTTTGTTTTGGACCCATGACGACTCTACGAACATAATGCCGCAAGGAGGAGAGGAATGACCATGAACAAAGAGCAAATCCTGGAAGGGATTCTCCAGCTTCCCGTCATTGATGTGGCATGGCTGGTCAAGGAGCTGGAGGGGAAGTTTGGGGTTTCGGCCGCGCCGGTAGCCGTGGCAGCGGCCGCTCCCGTAGCCGCAGCGGGGGCACCTGCCACAGCGCCAGCGGCGGCCCCTGTGGAGGAAAAGACCGAGTTCAACGTGGTGTTGAAGGAGATTGGCGCCAACAAGATCGCGGTCATCAAGGCGGTGCGCGAGGTCACTACCCTGGGCCTGAAAGAGGCCAAGGACCTAGTGGAGGCTGCCCCCAAGCCTGTGGTGCAGGGCGTGAACAAGGAGGAGGCCGCCAAGGTCAAGGAGAAGCTGGAGGCGGCTGGCGCCAAGGTGGCCGTCGAGTAGCGCCGGCAAGCCTTCAGGGGTTGCGGCCGTGAAGAGCGGGACGGATTGGGGCGGGAGATGAGCCGGAAACGAGACCGCGAGCGGCTGGAAGCCCAGAAGCAGCGAGACCCCGACTACCGAGGCTTCCGGGGGACTGAGCGCGAGCCCGAGAGGACCGGCGGTGTCCCACTGGTGCCGGTGGTATGCACGGTGTGTGGGCGGAAGCGCAATGTCCCCCTGGGCGTGGCCCAACGTGAGCGTGACCACTACGTCTGCATGGCGTGTCGGGAGAGGGAAGACTCTGCCAAGCAAGGGGGCGGCTAAGCAGGGCTGCTGGTGAAGCCGCCCCCTGCCGCCTTCATTGCGTTGGTACTCTTGGAGGGACATAGTGAGGTGTCCTTCCTTCAGGGACCCGGCAGCCTGTGTTTACCTCGTGGACTTTGGGCCAGACGGCCTCCCAGAGGTACGCGGCCAACCCTCTCAGTCACTTCGGCATACGCTATCTACGCATCCCGACCATGTGACCGGACTCCCTGGGACTGCACCACCAGCACGCACAGCCCACGAGCCGGAGGCCAGGGCCAGCTATCTCCCCGTTGCTAGCCTTGGAGAGAGCGTGAGGAGGGAGCAGCAGTGAGCGCGGACCAGCAGCGTTCCATATCCCGCCCGGACTATCACCCCACCATGATCCGGGACCTCCCCACGGGCGAACGCCCGCGCGAGAGGCTGCGGGACCAGGGTCCAGGTGCCCTGAGCAACGCTGATCTGCTGGCGGTCCTCCTGCGGACCGGTCGGGCCAACGAGAGCGTTGTTTCCCTGGCAACACGGCTGCTGGCACAGCATGGCGGCTTGGCGGGCCTGGGCAGAGTCAGCTTTACGGAGCTGTGTCAGCTCCCCGGCGTGGGTGAGGCCAAGGCCTGCCAGGTGTTGGCGGGCCTGGAGCTTGGGAAACGCCTTGCGTCGCTCTCCCCAGAGGACCGCCCCATCGTTCGCGTGCCGGAAGACGTGTTCCACCTGCTCAGGGCTGAGCTTGCGCTACTGGACCAGGAGAGCCTGCGGGTGGTTTTACTCAACACCAAGAACCAGGTGATGGGCATCCCCGAGGTGTACCGAGGCAACGTCAGCGCCGCCATCCTGCGGCCCGCCGAGGTGCTCCGGGAGGCAGTGCGTGGGAACTACCCGTCGGTCATCGTCGTGCACAACCACCCTTCAGGTGACCCCACGCCCAGCCCAGATGACGTCGCGGTCACATCCCGTCTGGTGGAGGCGGGCCGGGCCCTGGACATCGGGGTGCTGGACCACATTGTGGTGGGGCAGCAAGGCTTCGTCAGCATGAAGGCCAAGGGCCTCGGCTTCAGATAGGCAGACCTCTTAGCCCGCGAACCGCCTCACGAACTGCAAGAAAGCCTCTAGCCCCAGGAGGCAGCCGTAGGCGATGCCCAGGTCCTTGAGGGCCTTGCCGAGGAAGACGATCAAAAGGAACAGGTGAAGAGGGTAGCGGAGGCTCCCCCCAGCGATGCCCACGATGTCAAACAGTGGGTTGGGGATAACGGAAAACGCAAACAGCACGAAGCCGCCGCGACGCTCAGTCCAGCCAGCGAGGCGGCGGTACAAAGGGTAGCGTTCGACAAGCGCCCGGCCGCTAAAGCCGGCCAGGTAGCCGGTGAGTTCGCCCAACGCCTCTCCAGCCCCAGCCACTATGGCGATGACGACCGGATTCAATTGTAGCAGGGGCGCTCCGGCACACACCGAGGCCAATCCGGGGACAGGGACCACGATGGAGGCGCTGCCAATGAGGCTGAGCAGGAAGACGCCGGGGTAGGTAACACCCTGGAGGTCTAGCAGCGAGCGCCGGAACACCACCACGGTGATGACCGCCAGCACCACCACGGCGATGGCCAGGACTCGCAGCGCGTGCTCGCGGCGCCTGTGGGCCCGTTGACGGTCCGGGGCAGCTTCCTGTCCGGGGGGTAAGGTCATCTTGGGCGCTCCCCTTCGGCCCTCGCCTCCACCGGTGCAGGGGTTATCAAGAAGTTGAGCAGGCTGCGGTTGAACTGCTCTGCCATCTCCACCTGGGGCCAGTGGCCGCACCCCTGGAAGACCTCCACCTGGGCCTGGGGCACGGAGGTCTTGATCCGGAGCGGGTCCCTGTTTGGGACAATCGTGTCCTGGGCGCCCCAGGCCACCATGAGCGGGGCCTGGAGATGCGGCAACTGCCCCAGCAGCAGGTAGTCCCCCTTCAGGCCCCACAGGTTGACCCCGGCGCGCAGCGTCCGCAGCACCCCATCGCGGGACCCGGGGATGCTCCTGACCCGGTGGAGCTCATGCAGCAGCGCCTCGGGGATACGGCGCCGGTCGTAGAAGATGCGCCGCAGGATGGCCCGGGTGGCTGGAAGCGTTGGGCGCTCCAGGAGCCGGCCCAGCCCGGGGAGCGTAGCCAGGTGGAGGAAGATGGAGAGGCGCCTGCTGAGGCCAGCGCTGTCCACCAGCACCAGCTTCGAGACCCGCTCCGGGTGTCGAAGGGCCGCTGCCAGGCACATGAGCCCGCCAAGGGAGTTGCCCACCAGCGCCGCCCGCTCGAAGCTCAGGGCATCCAGGATGCCAACGGTCACTCGAATGGCTCCCTCAAGCGTGTAGTCCACCTGCCCACGCTGGGAGTCGCCGTGGTTGGGCAGGTCCGGTGCCGCAACGGTGAAACGGGGGGCCAGCGCCGCGATAGTCCGGTGCCAGACGGCAGAGGAGGCTCCCAGGCCGTGCAGCAGGACAACCGGCTCGCCGGTGCCAGCCACGAGGCAATGCACCCGAACGCCCTCCACGTCGAGGAAACGCCGCTCGACCTGGGTGAGGAAGAAGTCTTGCGCTGCGGGGGTTGCTTCCACTTCGCTCTGCCTCCGGAATCGGTCACCCTCCTACAGCATAAGCCCCAGAGGCCCTTTGGGCCACCTCAGCCTGATGGCAGTGCTATTTGGTGCCCTCTAGGGCGGGGCGAAGTAGCTGGCCATCGTGCAGCTAGTACTTACTGATCCTTGAACAGAAATCTAAACCAAGCTGTCACCCTGAGCGCAGCGAAGGGTCTGGGGTGGTGGG